>JBEIVK010000473.1:0-3670 GCA_040373935.1 Alphaproteobacteria bacterium | reverse complement strand
GGGTGCCCCGGGTACAGCGCCTCCAGGCGGGCCCGCAGCGCCGCGGCGGCCGCGTGCTCGCCCAGGTCTGCCCGCGCGCAGGCCTCCACCGCGAGCAGCTCCGGGTGCTCCTGCAAGCGAAAGCGCGACTGCCCCAGCATCGAGAGGACATCCTCCGGGCGGCCGTCCAGGCGCCAAGCCTCTGCCTCCAGCGCGCGGATGCGCGGGTCTCGCGAGTGGCTGCGGCGCGTCTCTCTCCCCACCCGGCTCACACACTCGAGGTCCCCGTCCAGCAGGCACAGCCGCGCCTCGACGAGGCGGGCCCGGAAAACGGGCGTGCCCCAGAACTCCACGAGCCACAGGTGGTACTCGGCGGAGGGGCGGTCCCCCGCGTCCAGGGCAAGATCGGCCAAGGTGGCGTGAATGAGGGAAGACCGCGGATAATCCGCCAGCGCATCGTCCGCCGCGAGCTCCGCCTCGGCGAGCCGCCCCGCGCGCCGCAGGTCCTCGACCAGACCGGCCGCGGCCGCGATGCGCGCCCCTTCCGAGCGGGCCTGCAGGAGGATGTCCTGGCGCAGCGCCACCGCCTCGTCCGCCCGGCCCACCTCCCGCAGCGCGTCGGCCTGACTCCGGCGCCCCTCGCCGTTCAGCCAGGCGCTCCCCACCGCCAAGTCAAACCACACGACCGCGTCCGCGGGGTTGCCGGCCGCGACCAAGGCCGCCCCGGCGACGGCGTACAGGTCTGCGTCGTCCGTGCCGGCGCTCAGCCGCCGGGCCACCTCGCCCCAGGCCGCGGCCGGCTGGGACATCCGCAGAAACTGCACTGCAGCGGCGGGCACGTCCGCCCGTGCGAGGGATACAGGGGCCGCCACCGCGGCGAGGCTCCCGAGGCCGAGCGCCCCCATCGACTTCCACCGCATTCCGGCCCCCCGGCTCCCCCTTCACCCGACGACCGACGCATGGCAACGCCCGTCCCCGCCCTCCTCTTCCTGATGGCCTGCACCGGGACGGAGGCGGTCCCCACCGCCCCGCCGGAGGTCGCCGCGCCGCTGGCCGCGCCCGCCGCCCCGCAGGCACCGGCCAACGCCCCTTCGCTCGTGATCATCACGACCGACACGACGCGCGCCGACCGCATCGGCGCCTACGGGTACGACAAGGCGCACACCCCGGCGATGGACGCGCTCGCCCGCGAAGGCGTGCGCTTCGCGCGGGCCTACGCCACGGTCCCGCTCACGACGCCGAGCCACGCCTCGATGTTCACCGGCGTCTACCCGCCGCGCCACGGCATCCGCAACAACGGGGACGCCACGCTGCCGCCCTCGTTCACCACGCTCGCGGAGCACGCGCAGGCCGCCGGGTGGCGCACCGCCGCCAGCGTGTCCGCCTTCGTCACCACCCGCATCTGGGGGCTGGACCAGGGCTTCGACGCCTACTTCGACGATGTGACCGCCCGCGGCCGCAAGGCCGGTCGCTGGGGCCAGGAGCGCCGCGCGGACGCCGTGGTGGACGACCTCGCGGCTTGGCTCGCCGAGAAGCCGGCCGCCCAGCCCTTCGTCGCCTGGGCGCACTTCTACGACCCGCACGAGCCCTACGACCCTCCCGCCGCCTGGAAGGACAAGATGCCGGGGCGGCCCTACGACGCCGAGATCGCCGCGATGGACGAGCAGATCGGCCGGCTGCGCGGGCTCGCTGAGGCCGCGGCCGGTCCCGGCGGGGTCGCGTTCATCGTGCTGGCCGACCACGGCGAGGCCCTCAACGGCGAGCACGGCGAGCAGACGCACGGGCTCTACGTGTTCGACCCGACGATGCGCATCCCCTTCATCGTGCGCCCGGCGAAGCCCCTCGCGAGCCCCGTGGTCGTGCAAGACATCACGGTCTCCAACGTCGACCTCATGCCCACCGCGCTCGGCATCCTCGGCCTGCCGGTGCCGGAGGGGCTCGACGGCGCCGACTTGAGCCCCACCCTCGCGGGGCCCGCGCCGGCCCGCGGCCCGGTCTACATGGAGTCCGAGACCCCCAAGCAGCGCTTCGGGTTCCACCCGGAGGTCGCCGTGGCGCAGGGGGCGCTCAAGTACTTCGCGACGCCGAGCGCCCTCCTGTTCGACGTCGACGCGGACCCGGCAGAGGCCAACACCCTGCTGCCGGCGCGGGCGGCCGAATCGGTGACGCTCGCGGCCTACGCGAAAGAGGTCCGCGCCCGGGCCAGCGAGGGCACGGCGGCTGGCCCCAGCCCCGAGGTGATGGACCAGCTCGCCGCCCTCGGCTACGTCAGCAACGACTTCGACCGCAGCTCCTCCGACGACGCCCGCCCCGACGCCAAGGACAAGGCGTCGGTCATCGCCGCGCTGGAGTCCGCGCGGGCCAAGTCCCGCCGGCCCAAGGAGTTCAAGGACGCCGTGGCCGCTTACCAGGCGGTGCTCGCCGAGTTCCCGGACATGGGCGAGGCGCGCATGGGCCTCGCCAGCCTGCTGCAGCGCATGGGCCGGCACCCCGAGGCCGAGCAGGTCCTCCGGGACGCCGTCGCGCGGGAGCCCGGCTCCACCGTGCTGCGGGCCAACCTCGCGTCTGCCATCGCCGCGCAGGGGCGCCTCTCCGAGGCGCTCGACCTCGTGCAGTCCGTCCACGCCCAGGTCCCCGGCGATCAACTCTCCCAGTACGCCATCCTGAAGTACCTCACGGACATGGACCGCCTCGAGGACGGCCTGCGCCTGTCGTCCGAGTGGCTGGCGGCCAAGCCCCAGGACCGCGGCCTCATGGCGCTGCGCGGCGTGCTTCTGCTCAAGAGCAACCGCCCGGCGGAGGCCGAGCCGCTGCTCATCGCCTCCCTCGAAGACCACATCCCCCGCGAGGCCGTGCACCGGGCGCTGGCGCTCATCGCCGCCGCCCGGGGGGACACCGCGGCGGCCGTGGAGTGGCTCCAGGCCGGCTCCGAGGCCTTCCCACAAGACCTCCAGGTGCGCTTGGAGCTCGCCAACGCGCTGATGCGCGTGCAGCGCTGGGACGACGCCGCCGCCGAGTACGCCGGGGTGGTGGAGCGCAACCCGAAGGACGACAACGCCCGGCGCGCGTGGGCACAGGCCATCTTCAACGCCGGGGACTACCCCGGGGCCGCAAAAATCCTGGCGCCGGCCCTCACCCGCCGGCCGGACGACCCGGACATCCTGCTGCTGCACGCCAACTTGCTGGCGAAGGAGGGCAAGATGGACCAAGCGAAGCAGGTCTTCGACGACGCCAAGACCTTCAAGGCCGCCCGCGACGAGCGGGAGCGCGCCGCGGGCCCACCGGCGGCGGTCATCGCCGAGGGCACAGACGCCCCCATGGTCCCCTGACCGGCGCGGCGCCCTCCCCCCCACACGACGCGGCCCCCCGGGGACACCGGAGGGCCGCCATGGCAGGCGCGGCGCATCGCGGGCGCCGGCGACCCTACTCGACGTGGGCGGTGCTGACCTGGTAGTAGGCCGCGATGGCCTCGTACGTGGAGTAGTCGTAGGCGTAGTAGCCGGCGGAGGCCGCGGTGAAGTTGTAGTCCGCCGCGCCCGGGTAGAACACCGCCGGGGCGAGCGCCGACCACCCGTAGTTGCTGCTGTAGCTCATGAGGTAGCCCACGCCGTAGCCGTACGGGTCCGGGTGGTAGCCGCCCGTGTAGGAGTAGTCGTCGGCGAAGCAGGAGCCCGGGAAGCCGAGCGACGCG
>JBEIVK010000864.1:0-1861 GCA_040373935.1 Alphaproteobacteria bacterium | reverse complement strand
GTGGCGCTGGCTCCGCGCCGCGCTACTCCAAGCCCCGGTCCGCGACGTCGTCCTCATCCGGCCCGAGGTAGTGGCCGATCTCGTGCAGCAGCGTCACGCGAAGCTCTTCTGCGAGGTGCGCCGGGTCCTCGGCGATGCGCTCCAAGTTGCGCCGGAACAGCGTGATCGTGGGGGTCGCGCCGTTCCAGGGGCCGGCGCCGCGCTGCTCCTGCACCGTCGGGCCCGCGAAGACGCCGAGCAGCGCGTGGGGAGAGGCGGGCGGGTCGTAGCCGCGAAGCAGGTCGGAGTCCGGGAGGTCCTCGACCAGCACGGGCACCTCGGCCACCACCGACTGAAGCTCCGGCGGGAAGCCGCCCAGCGCCTCGTCCACCGCCGCCTCGATCTGCGCGTCGTCCAGCCGATGGGGCAGGGGAAAGCCGTCCGGATCCAGCCAAGCGGCGTGGCGGAACGTGCGCTCCGCGTCGTCCGTGCGGCCGTCCCACTCGTGCAGCGCGCCGCGCACCCACCACGCCTCAGCGAGGTCCGGCGCGACCTCGAGGGCCCGGGACACCGCCCGCCGCGCCTCGTCGAAGGCGAGGCTGTCGAAGCAGGCCCGCGCGTAGGCGCCCCAGGACGCGCCGTGCTGCGGCACCGCCAGCGCCGCCCGGCGGAAGGACTCGCGGGCCTCGGCGTGGCGCTCCATCATGCGGAGGGCGTCCCCCCGCACGAACCAGGCCCCGGGATGCTCGCGGTCTTCTCGAAGAACGGCCTCGCAGAGCGCGATGGCCTGCTCCGGCTCGCCGGCGTCGAGGGCGTCCTCGGCGGCGTCGAGCAGCTCGTGATCGGCGCGCCCGCGCCCCCCGCCGCTCATGGGGCGCCCTGCGAGGGCAAGGCCGCGCGAAAGGTGTGATGCAAGCTCGCGTAGTCGCCCGACACCAACGGCATGCGGATGGCCCGCAGCTGCCGCAGCATGCAGGCCTTCCATGCCGGGGACGCCGGGAAGCTCACCGCGCCGACGTCAACCCCGGCGATGGCCCCGCGGGCGTTCACGCGGAGGTCCAGCTCGGCAAACTGGGTCGACCCGGGCGCGCCCTCGGCGTGCGCCGCGAAGCAGGCGCCCCAGGCCGCGGAGCGCGCGTCGATGGCCTTGCGCGCGGCGCGCTCGTCGAGCTCGGCGCGCACGGCCTCCGGCGCGGGCCGCCAGTCCATCGGGTCTGTGAGCACCAAGGAGGGCGCGACCAGCGTCTTGGCCCGCGCCGGCACCTGCACCGACTCCGACCACGGCGCGAAGCCGTCCAGCTCGACGCGCACCTGGGCGGGAGCGTCGTCGCGCAGGCCTTCGCGAACGGTGACGCTCCCGTTGTCCGATACCAGGGCACCGTTGACGAAGACCTGCCCAGCGGGCGGATCCACCCGCACCTCAAGCGTCGTGGGTTGCGGGGCGACGGGCGGAGGGGGCTGGCGGCCCGCCCACCACGCGCCGGCCGCGACGAGGGCCGCGGCGGCGAGACCGACGGCGGCTGGCCACACGGCGCGCCGGCGGGTGTCGATCGTCACGCTGCGACGCTGGCCGTCGTCGGTCGCGAAGCTGACCAGCGCGACCGCTCGCCGGCGGCCCATCGCCCGGCCGTCGATGCGGATGGTGAGCTCTTGCCGCTCCGCCGTGAGGTCGAAGCGCGGCGGGTCCACCGTCACCCATTCGCGGTCGCTGAAGGCCCGCCCCGGCAGGGGCCCGGCTCCGACCCGGTGCAGCACCACCGTCAGGCGGCCGTGGCTGCCGACCGTGACGGCGCGCTGTTCGGGGCCTTCGAGCTCCAGGCGGCACGCGCGGGCGGGCGCGCGTGCGACCGCCCCCTCGGGGCCTGGCGGGAGCGCGCGCGCC
>JBEIVK010000180.1:0-7028 GCA_040373935.1 Alphaproteobacteria bacterium | reverse complement strand
GCACGGAGCGGCCGCGCCGCGACCCCCCGGAGAGACGCGGTGCCGGGGCGGCGCCCCGGCAGGCGCCCCCCATCGGCCGAAGGCGGGGGGTCAGGCGCGGCGGCGCTGGTGGCGGGCCTCGGCTTCGAGGGCCTCCTGCTCGGTCATGCCGATGCGCTGGGCGAGCTGCAGGAGCTGCTGGCGGGCCTGGGCGTCGTGGCCGCCCCACTCGGTGAGGCGGTCCAGCGCCTCTTCGAGGATGTAGGACTGCGCGGCCTCTTGGACCTCGGCGAGGTCGCGCGCGGTGAGGGAGAGGGCGCTGGCCCAGCGGCGGAGGGTGTCGGCCTCGCGCGGGTCGAAGTGCTCGTCGACGAGGGCGACGACCCAGGCGCTGGCGAGGAGGGAGCGGCGGACGGGGCCGGCCGAGACGGCGCGCAGCTCGGCGTCGGAGAGGAGGGCGCGCTTGCGGGCGTCGGCGACGGAGGCGCCCTCGGCGCCGAGCAGCTCGGTGAGCCAGGCGATCTCGTCGTCGTCCACGCGGGCGTCGGCGTGGGTGATCTCGACGAGCATGCGGCCGAGGATTTTCTTGTCGTAGTTGTGGGTGACGGGGTGGGCGGCGAGGAGCTGCTGGAAGGCGCCGAGCGACTCCTGGGCGGCCTCGGCGCTGACCCACGCGCTGCGCTCGCGGTCCCAGACGAAGCGGGCGCGGACGGTGGCGAAGGCGGCGAGGATGGCGGTGCGGCGCTCGGACTCGCTGAGGTCGTGGCTGCCCGAGTCGCGGGTGACCTCGGCGACGGCGGAGTAGGCGAGGTCCCCCGGCGAGGCGGCCGAGGATGCCGTAGCCGAAGATGCCGCGGACGAGGCTGGCGACGGCGCCGCGCAAGGACCACAGGAGGCTGCGCTTGACGACCTTGCCGGCCTTGCCCGCGAAGTCGGCGGTGGCGCTGGCGCTGGCGCGCGCGGGGACCTCGAGCCCGGAGCGCGGGCAGCGGAAGGTGACCTGCACCGTGCGGCCGCTGGCGCGGGCCTCAGCGACGAGAGGGGCGACGTTGTCCCAGGTGGGGCGGCTCATGGGGGACTCCCGGGGGCCGGCGCGCTGGCGAGGCGGCGGGCCGTGACGAGGTTGAAGACGGACTCGACGGCCGTGTCGACCGTGCGGAAGAACGGGCGGAGCGTGCGGCCGGGGCCGAGCTCGACGACGCGGGTGGGGCCCTGGGCGCGCAGGGCCTGCATGTTCTCCACCCAGCGGACGGGGCCGGAGATTTGGCGGGTGAGGGCGTCGCGGAGGGCGGCGGCGTCGCCGGTGTGAAAGGCGCCGGTGAAGTTGCTGGTGACGACGGCGGCGCGGGCGGGGGTGAAGGCGGGGGCCGCGGCGGCGAGCGTCTCCGCGAAGGCGGGCTCGATGCCGGCCATCCAGCGGCTGTGAAAGGGGGCGCTGACGTCGAGGCGCACGGCGCGCCAGGCGCGCGCGACGGGGTGGGCGGCGAGGGCCGCGAGGGCCGCGTCCACCGCCGAGGCCGCGCCCGAGAGCACGAGCTGGTCGGCCGCGTTGAGGTTGGCGAGGTCGACGCCCGGGGCGAGGTGGCGGAGCAGCGCGGCGTCCACGCCCTCGCCGAGAATGGCGGCCATCGCGCCGTCGCCGGGCGGGACGGCGTCCTGCATGGCGCGGCCGCGGGCGTGCACGATGCGGACGGCGGCGCCCAGCTCCAGCGCGCCGGCGGCGACCAGGGCGGTGTACTCGCCGAGGCTGTGCCCGCCGAACCAGCGGGGGTGCAGGCCGCCTTCCGAGAGGACCGCGCGGTACAGGGCGATGCAGGTGGTGAGCAAGGCGGGCTGGGTCCAGGCCGTGAGGCCGAGCCGGCCGTCGTCGCCGCGCACGAGGGCGCGCAGGTCGGTGGAGAGGGCCTCGCTCGCCTCGTCGAAGACGGCGGCGGCGGCGGGGAAAGCGTCGACGAAATCGAGGCCCATGCCGGGCTTCTGGGCACCCTGCCCCGGGAAGACCACCGCGTCCGACATCGCCACCCCCTGCCGGCGGCCCCTAACCGGGCGGGCGGCGCCGCAGGGCGGGGAGGCGGTGCGCGCCGTGAAGACGGTGCGCGAACGGCGGAGGACGGCGCCGGCGCGGGGCCTGTCGCCGCGGCCCCGGGACCGGGCGATGCCCTCCGGGGTGGAGGCTCACGGGCCCCAGGGGCTCCGCCGAGGTCGGCGCGCGCCCCGAGACGGGCGGCGGCGGCCCCAGGCGGACGGGGCCCGCCGGATCGGGCCCGGGCTTGCCTGCCCCGGGGCCCAGCGGATAACGGTGCGGCTTGCCCCGGGGATGTCGATGGCGTCGGGCCTCGTCCACTTCGCCGACCAGCTGCGCGCCCTGGCCCTCGCCGGGGGCCGCGTTCTCCTCACCGGCCCCACCGATCCCGACGGCGACAGCCTCGGGGCCTGCCTCGCGCTCGCGCGCGGCCTGCGCGCCTGCGGGGCCGAGGTGGCGGTGGCGGGCAGCGCCGGCTGGCGCTACGCGCTGCTGCCCGACGCCGACACCCTGCTGCCCGACGCTGCGGTAGAGGGCGCGTGGGGCCTCGTCGTCGTGCTGGACGGAGATCGCCACCGCCTGGAGCCGCCGGTCGCCCGCGCCTTCGCAGGGGCGCGTGCCCGCGCCCTCCTGGACCACCACCGCAGCAACGACGCGCAAGGCTACGATCTCGCCTGGGTCGACGCCGCGGCCCCCTCCACCACGACGCTGGTGCAGGCCATCCTCGGGCGCTGGGGCGTTCCCATCGGCCCCGAGATCGCGACGCTGCTCTACACGGGGCTGCTGTTCGACACCGGCGGCTTCCGCCACAGCAACACGACCCCCGCCGCCCTGCGCGCCGCCTCCGAGCTGCTCGCCCAGGGGGTGGACCATGCGGCCCTCGCCTTGCGCGTGCTGGCCGAGCGGCGGCGCGGGGGCTTGCGCCTGCTCGCGCGGGTGCTCGGGCGCGCCACCCTGGAGGGCCCGCTCGCGCACACCACGGTTTCCCTGCAGGATCTCGCAGAGTCGGGCGCCACGCGGGAGGACGTCGAGGGCATCGTGGACACCCTGCTCGCCACGGACGGCGTGGAGCTGGCCTGCCTGGTCATCGAGAAAGAGCCGGGCCGCTGCAAAATCTCGCTGCGCAGCCGCGCCGTGGTGGACGTGGCGGCGCTGGCGGCGCGCTTGTGGCCCGGCGGCGGGGGGCACGCGCGGGCGGCGGGGGGCTCGGCGCGCGGCACCGTCGAGGAGGTGGAGCAGGCGGCCCTCCCCGGGCTGCGGGCGGCGGCCGGCGCCTGACCGGGGGCCCGGCAGGGCTCATGGCCGGCCGGGGGAGATCCGTAGCGCCGACCGGGCGGTCCCGGCCGCTCCAGGAGTCCCCGATGGTCCGCCTTCTCCTCGCGAGCCCGCCCGCCACCCTGCCCGCGTGGGAGGCCGCGGTGCGCGGCTGCGGCTTGCCGGCTCCCGCGGTCACCGCCGACGCCGCGGGGCTGGCGACGGCCATCGCCGAAGCGGCGCCTCCGGACTTGCTCGTGGTGGACCCGACGCTGTGGGGGGACACCGCGGCGGCGGCGGCGGGGGTGCGGGCGCTGCGGGCCGCCTGCCCCGGACATCCCCTCCAGGTGCTGCTCGTCGCGCGGCCGGGCCTCGCGCTCGACGCGCTGCTGGACGCCGGGGTGGACGACCTCCTCTCCCCCGCGCCCGAGGCGCCCGACCTCAGCTCCCGCCTCGCCTTGGCCCAGCGCCGCCTGGGCCTTGTCCGCCGGCGCGCCCGCGAGGACATCCTCGCCGCGCACCCGACGCTCTTCGATCCAGAGACGGGGGCGGCCCGCAGCCTGCTCGTGCGCGACCACCTGGACCGGGCGCTGCTGCGCGCCAACCGCACCGGCGACGGGGTCGCGGCGGTGCTCGTCGAGCTGGACCTCGCCGCCGAGGGCGGGTCGGCGCCGCTCAGCCCGGCCGCGCAGCAGGTGCTGGCCGAGGCGCTGGTCCTGCGCATTCGGTCCGCCGTGCGGCGCTACGACGTGGTGGGGCTGGAGCCGGGCCCGGCGGCGTTGATCGCGCTTTTCCCGCTGCGCGAGGCGGACGCGCTGGTGGTGGCGCAGCGGGTCTCGGCGCTGGTCGGGGCGACGCCGCTGGTGCATGAGGGGCGGCGCGTGCACCTGCGGCCCGTGCTGGGCGTGGCCTACAGCGACGGCTCCGGCCCGATGACCCGGGGGGACCAGCTCATCGACGCCGCCGGCGTGAAGGTCGTCGAGGCGCGGGCGCTCCGGGCCGGGGCGCGGGGCGGGGCGCCGGGTCCGCGGCTGGTGAACGCAGGTTAGCCGGGCACGGCAGGCGGCCGAGCCTGCCTGGAGGCGCGGTGCTCCCCGACCGATGCGCGGCCCTCGTGGCGGCCGTCCCCCTCGACGACACCCACCCGGTCGCGGTGGTGGTGGACCTCGCGGCCCTCGACGCGACGGCCGCCGCGGTTCGCGCGGCCCTCCCCACGCTGCGCTTGCACTTCGCGCTCAAGGCGCTGCCGCTGCCCGCGGTGGCGCAGCGCCTCGGCGCGGCCGGCTTCGGGCTCGAAGCGGCGAGCGGGCCCGAGCTGGAGCTGGCCCTGGCCCTCGCGCCCGCGGCCGACGTGGTCTACGACGCGCCCGTGAAGACGGACGCCGAGCTGCGCCGGGCCCTCGACACGGGCGTTCTGCTGCACGCGGACCACCTCGACGAGCTGGAGCGCATCGCGGCCCTGCGTCCCGGGCCGGGCGCGCGGGTGGGGCTGCGGGTCAACCCCGGGCTGCCGCCAGGGCGCATCGCCGCCACCACCACCGCGAGCCCGGGCAGCAAGTTCGGCGAAGACCTGCGCGCGCACCGCGCCGCGATCGTGGCGGCCTTCGCGCGGCACCCGTGGCTGCGCGGGTTGCTGGTGCACATCGGCAGCCAGGGCGAAGACCCGGCGCGCATCGTCGAGGGGGCGCGGGCGCTGTGCGCCTTGGCCGCGGAGATCCGAGCGGCGGGCGGGCACGTGGACAGCCTGGACCTCGGGGGTGGCCTGCCGGTCGACTACGGGGCAGACCCGGTGGGCCCCGCCGACGCCGATGTTCACGCCTTCGCCGCCGCGCTGCGGGCCGGCGCGCCCGCGCTGTTCCACGGGGAACCGGTGGTGCGCATGGAGCCCGGGCGGCGCCTCGTCGCCAAGGCCGCCGTGGTCGTGAGCCGCGTCGAAGCCGCCAAGTGGTCGGGCGGGCGGCGCATCCTCCTCACCCACGCCGGCGCAGACCTCTTCGTCCGCACGGCCTACCAGCCGGAGACCTGGCCGCACCGCCTCAGCCTGCACCAGCCCAGCGGCGCGCCCGTCGCAGGGGACCCGGTCGAGACGGACGTGGCCGGCCCGCTCTGCTTTTCGGGGGATCGCCTCGCGACCGCCCGGCTCCTCCCCCCGGCCGTCCGCGGGGACCGCCTCGTCGTCCATGACGCCGGGGCCTACACCCTGGCCATGTGGTCTCGCTACAACAGCCGGCGCTCGCCACCTGTTTTCGGCTGGGACGGCGCCGCGCTCTCGCTCCTGCGCGCGGGGGAGTCGACGGCGGACGTGCTCGCGTTCTGGGGCTTGCCCGCTGGCGCGCCGCGCCCGGCGTGAGCGGAGCCTCATCGCCGGGGATCGGGCTCCCAGCCAGCAGCGCGCGGGTCCCCCGCATCCAGGCCGGGGATCAAGGCGCGCACCCGCGCCGGCACGGCATCCGCGGGGAGCGGCGCGTCATCGGGGCCCGCCGCGTACCAGCCGGCGTCGCCCCGGCGCAAGTGCAGCCCCGGCTCGCCGGGCACGGAGAGGAGGTCTTCGCCCAAGCCGCCACGCGGCAGGCTGCCCGCCGGCAACAGGTGGGTGAGATGGCCCATCTTGCGCCCCGGGCGCGGCGCGCCCTTGCCGTACAGGTGCAGGCGGGCCCCGGGGGTGGCCAGCGCCTCGGACCACGCATGGACCTCGTCGCCGAGGAGGTTCTCCAGCGTGAGGTCGCCCACCGGAACGACCGCCGGCAAGGGCCAGCCGAGCACAGCGCGCACCAGCGCCTCAAACTGGCAGGCCGCGCCGCCGTCGATGGACCAGTGGAAGCTGTTGTGCGGGCGCGGCGCCAGCTCGTTGACATAGACCCGGCCGTCGGGCCCAAGGAACAGCTCGACGCAGAGCAGGCCGACGAGGTCCAGGCCGATGGCCAGCGCGCGGGCGATGCCGGCGGCGGCGGCCAGGGCGGCGGCGTGGGCGCGGGCCGGATGGCGTGCGCGGACGAGGACACCCTCCCGATGCGCATTCTCAGAGACCGGAAAGACGAGAGAGGCCCCATCGGCCCGCCGGGCCACGAGGGCCGACAGCTCGCGCACGAAGGGGACCACGCCCTCCAACACGCAAGGGACGCCGCCCAGCGCGGCGAAGGCCTCCGCGTCCGAAAGGGAGGGGTGGAGGCGGAGCTGTCCTTTGCCGTCGTAGCCGAGACGCGCCGTCTTGAGGATGCCCTCGCCCAGCGCCGCGCGGGCCGCGCCCAGCTCGTCTGCCGAGCGAACAGGCCGCCACGGCGCCGTCGGCACGCCGCGCTCGCGCAGAAAGGCCTTCTCGGCGATGCGGTCCTGGGCGATGGCGAACGCGCGGGCCCCCGGGCGCACCGGCACCCGCGCCGCGAGGCGCTCCAGCGCGCCCGCCGGGACATTCTCGAACTCGCAGGTGACCACGTCCACCGTGGCGGCGAAGGTGTCGAGGGCGTGCGGGTCGTCCCAGGAGGCGCGGGTGTGGCGCCGGGCCACCTCGGCGGCCGGGCAATCGCCCTCGGGCGCGAAGACATGGACGTGCACGCCGAGACGGGCCGCGGCGAGGGCGACCATCCGGCCGAGTTGCCCACCGCCGAGCACCCCCAACGTGCAGCCAGGCTCCAGCGGGGGCGGGGTCATGGGGAAGGGTCGCGCGGGTCGTCGGGCACTGCGGCCGTCTGCGCGGCGCGGAGCGCATCGAGGCGCGCAGCGAGGGGAGCGTCCGACAAGGCCAGGATGGAGGCGGCGAGAAGCCCGGCGTTGC
>JBEIVK010000238.1:0-5992 GCA_040373935.1 Alphaproteobacteria bacterium | reverse complement strand
TCCGCCCGCTGGCGCGCGCGACGCCCCCGCGGGCGGCCCCCGCGCGGCCGGGCCCGCGCTCAGTCGAGGGTGAGGGTGAGCGTGTCCAAGGCGGGGTCCGCCGCGATGTCGTCCGCCGAGAACAGGATGGGCCGCATGCGCTCTTCGCCGTAGAGGACGGTCTGGTCGGTGAAGTGAGGCGAGGCCGGGTCCCCGCTCTGGCTGTACGTGAGCACCGCGCGGGCCTCCGGCCCCTCCGCGCCGAAGGCCATCGCCATGACCCACGAGTTCCCGTTGTTCATCTGGTGCCCGTCCGCCGTCAGGCTGCTCGCGGGGTTCAGCCACGGGGCGACCTCCGCCCGGGGGAGGAGCGTCGCGTTCCCGGCGTCGTAGTCGGCGATCTGGATGACTCCTTCCCAGAATGTCCCGCCGGGGACGGGCAGGTCCTGTGCGCCTTTGCGCAAGAACTGGGTCTCCCGCAAGGACGCGTCAGGCTCGAACCCCGCCGCGGCGAGGCGCAGCACCGCGGTCGCCAGCGCCACGGGCACCGGGTCCTCCCCGTCGGCGGGGGCCGGCGCGAGGCCGGCGGGGGTGCCGAGCGGGTCCGCCGGGTCGAAGGGCGCGGCGAAGAGTTGGCCGGCGTCCAGGGTATCCGCGTAGGAAAATACCCCGGAGGCCACGAACTCGCGCCAGAGCGGGGCGCCGCGGTCGTCCATCCGCACGGTGCCGCCCCAGCCCTCCAGCGCGGCGCAGGCCGCCGCGAGATCGACGGTTTGCGGCCCATCCCCGATGTCCGCGACCCCGGTCCCGGCCGCCCGGCAGCGCGCCGCGACCCCGGCGCGCAGCTCAGTGGCCAGCAGACCCACCCCCGACAGCGCCGCCGCGCCCAGCTCCTCCACGGTGAAGCGGCCGTCTTCGCCCGCCGCCGCGGCGCCGGCCTCCAGCAGCCGCGCGTTCTGGCGGGTGCGCGCGCTCGGCAGCGCGCCCTCCGCGCCAAAGACCTGGGCGTAGCCGGTGAGCCGCTCGGTGGGGTGGGTGAACCAGTGGTTGTCGTTGGCGTTGAAGGCGACGTCCGTGCGGCGCGCACGGGGGGAGCGGGCGTAGGGCACGAGGCCGGGCACCGCCTGATCCTCGGATTCCACCCAGGCGAAGACCGGGTCGCTGCCGTCCACGGTGATGGCCCCGGCGTCGTCGAACAAGGCGGCCAGCGGCTCCTCGGCCAGCCAAGCGGGGTAGCGCGCCTCCGCCGCGGCCGACCAATCGGGGGCGCTGCCCGGGTCTGCGTAGAGCACCTCGCCCGTGCGGTCCGTGGCGAGGATGTGCACCCACGGGATGCCGGCGTGGGTGGCGAGGGCGGCCTCGACGTCGTCGACCGAGGTGGCCCGGTTGAGCGCGAGCCAGGTGTCCGCCATGCGCAGGTTGTTGCGGTTGGCGTCGACCAGGGCGAGCGCATAGCGCTCGTTCCAGCCGAGCACCGGCGCGTTGAGCACGGGACCCCAGTGGCTGTCCCAGAGCGTGCGGGTGACGGCCTCGACACCGCCGTCTGGCTGGAGCACCTCGATGCGGTGCTCGGTTGGCACCATCTCGCGGTAGCCGCCGTCCCAGGCGTAGCGGGTCGGGTCCGCGGGGTCCAGGCGCAGCAATGCGGCGTTGAAGCGCGGCGTGTAGGAGACGGTGTGCGTCCAGGCAACGTCGGCGTTGAAGCCGATGTTGATGACCGGCACCCCCATGAGCGACACGCCGTAGACGTCGAGCTCGCCCGGGATGGTGAGGTGCGACTCGTGCCACTTCCGCTCGCCCTCGGCCGGAAAATGCGTGTTGGAGAGCAGGGCGCCGCCGCCGGACGCGCTGCGGTCTCGGCCGATGGCCCAGCCGTTGCTCCCGAAGGTGGGCCTGTGCGCCGCGCCGAAGCGCTGCAGCGGCGGTGGCGGGGCGAAGCCGCCGGTGGCGCGTGCGGCGGTGGGGGGCGCGGCGGTGCCGACGGCGTCCACGAAGATGGCGCCGGACGCGTTGAGGCCGAAGGCGAGGTAGTACGCCAGGAGATCGATGTGGGTGACCGGGCGCACCCAGGGCGCGCCGCGGCAGTCTGCGGGCAGCGCGTCCGGCGACTCGGTGAGGAAGCGGTTGTAGCCGGCGGCGTAGCCGACGAGCGCGTCTTGCACGTCGGCGCTCAGCGTGAAGAAGCCGGCCTCTGCCAGCGCGAAGACCTGCAGGCCCTTCCAGCCGAAGTCGGTGGCGACGTGGATGTCGCCGGGGCCGGGGCCGTAGAAGCGCGCCCGCTCGCTGCGCACCATCAGCACTTGGTCGGCGAGCACGCAGGCGTGGTCCCGCGCGAAGGCGTAGCCCATGCCATACGCGAGGCTGCCGTGGTCCGCCGCCTCGATGTGGGGGATGCCGTGGCTGGTCCAGCGGACGGTGGCCGCGTAGGGGCCGATGGGGACGTCGTAGGGGTTTGGCCCCGCATCTCCCCCGCCCGCCCCCGCCTTGTCGTCGGGCGCGCGGCAGGCGGCCGCGAGGGCCAAAAGCGGGAGCAGGGCGGGCAGGCGAGGGGTCGGGCCCATGGTGCGGTCCTCCAGGGCGGGGCATAGCGCCGGGGCGCGGGACCCGGTAGAGGGCGCGCGTGGGATGGGGCCTGCTCATCGTTGGGGCCGTGCGCGCCGCAGCCGCGGGCGAAGGGGATGCGTGCGGCCTGGCGCCGGCCGACGCGCCCGCCCAGGTCGCGTTGCTCACCACGGCCCCCGGCGGCCCGCTCTACACCAGCATGGGCCACAGCGCGCTCGTCTTTTCGGGGGGCGGGCGCAGCGCGCCGCGGGTCTACAACTGGGGCGCTTTCGACGCCGACCAGGACGACCTCCTGCCTCGGTTTTTCGCCGGCACGCTCGAATACTGGCTGATGGCCGAGCCCTGGGACCGCATGCTCCGCCGCGTGCACCGCGAAGACCGCACGCTCGTCGCCCAGGTCCTGGACCTCCCCCCCGACGCCGTGCGCTCGATGGACGCGCGCCTCAAGCGCGAGTCCCAGCCCGAAAACCGCAACTACCGCTACCACTGGGCCACCGCGAACTGCGCCACCAAGATCCGCGACGTGCTGGATGCCCTCACCGGTGGCCAGCTCGCCTCCGCTTGGGCCACCCCGCACCCGCACTCCGCCCGGGAGGAGGGGTTCCGCCATTTGGTGCCGCATGGCCCGGTCGCGGTGCTGTGGACGAGCCTCGCCGGCCCCTACTTGGACCGCCCGCTCACCGTCTGGGACGCCGCGATGGTGCCAGACCGCCTGATGGAGGCGGTCGGCGCGGCCAGAGGCCCGGGCGGCGGGCCGCTGGTGCGCGAGACGTGCACGGTCACGGTCGGGGCTCGGCCCTTTGCGCCGCCGCCCCCGCCGTTGGCGCCGGTCTACGCGGCGGTGGGGGCGGCCTTCGCCGCAGCGATCGCCGTCGCGCGGGCGCGCGGGCGTGCGGTGGCGGCCGGGCGTGCGGTGGCGGCGTGGGGGCTCTTCGCGGGGCTGCTCGGCGGCCTGGGCGTGCTCGTGTGGGTGCCGTCGTCGGTGGACGGCCTCGGGCCCAGCCTGCTCTGGCTGGCCGCGGGGCCGCAGGCGCTGCTGTGGGTGGCGCTCGGGCGGCGCGAGGCGCGGGGCGCGCGCGGGCCGGGGGCGCGGCGGCTGGGGGTGGCGCTCGCCGGCCTCGGGCTGCTCTCCCCTGTGGCTCTCGCCCTCGCAGATCAGGCGAGTTACGAGCTTCTTCTCCTGTTGCTCCCTCCTCTCCTCGCCGCGGCCTTCTCCCCGGCCCGCGGTCCCGCCGGCGGCCCCCCCGCATGATCCCCCTTCTCCGCGTGCTCCTGCACGCAGCGTTGGCTGGCCGTTCGTCCGCGCCGCCCTCGGGCCCCGCAGGCTCCCTCGACGACACCCCATCCGCGGGCTCAGTGGCCCCGGCCCCGGCCGCGGCCCCGCTCGAACGCCGCGAGGCCCGCAAGACCTTCTTCGTCTATTCGCGGCCCAACGCCTCCAGCACGCGGCGCGGCATGGTGCAGCGGGGTGAGGCCTTCGACGTCTGGGAGCGCGTTCCCGGCGCCGGCTGCGCCGCCGGCTGGGCCCGCCTCGCGGTGGATGGCTACGCCTGCTTGGACGGCTCTCAGCCGACCACGCGCGAGCCCGCCGCCTTTCCGCGCCCCATCGCCTTCGACCATCCCCGCCCCGCCGAGTACGAGTCCTACGCCCGCACGGGCAAGTGGCAGCGGGATGTCCTCGGGCCCGATGAGGGTCTCGTCCCCTTCATTTACGGCAAGCGCTGGCGCCGCTGGCAAGGCCAGTTCTACGCGTCTGCCAAGGCGCTGGAGCGCGGGGATCCGCCCCTCGATCCCCAGCCCGAGACCTTCCACAAGTTCCGCTTCGAAGAGCTCCGCACCTCCAAGCGCCAGGGCGAGCTGCTCGTGCGCCCGGACGGCGCGGTCGTGCGCCGCGAGGAGATCTTCCTCTACCCGGTGAGCGACTTCGCCGGCCGCGATCTCCTCACCGATCCAGTTCCCGTCGGGCGCATCCCGGCCTGGGTGCACGGCTACAAGGGTGCGCCCTTGCTCGCCGCGCCGGCGGCCGACGCCGAGGTCCTCCAGACGCTCCCGTACCACACCCGGCTGGAGCTGGACGCCACGCCGGCCGACGTGGACGGCCGGTTCTGGCGGGTGCCCGACGCCCTCGGCCCCGGCCAGGACGGCTACATCGACGACACGCGCGGCGTGCGCCGCTGGTCGGTGCATCCGGTTCCGTCGGGCGTGGGCCCGGACGACGTCTGGGTGGACGTCGACGTCAACCAGCAGATGCTCACGCTGTTCGAGGGGTGGCGGCCGGTCTACGTCACGATGGTCTCCACGGGCGAGCCCGGCCACGGCACCCCGCTCGGCGTCTTTCGGGTGCTCGACAAGATGGCCTGGGTCGACATGGCCTCCCGTGACGACGCGCCCGAAGAAGAAAAATACCTGGTCGAAGCGGTGCCGTGGACGATCCACTTCGAGTTCCGCTACGCGCTGCACGCGGCGTACTGGCACTGGGGCTACGGCAACCGCGCGTCGCATGGCTGCGTCAACCTGTCGCCGCGCGACGCCCGCGCCGTCTATGAGCGCCTCTCGCCCATCATCCCGGATGGCTGGTTCTCCATCTTCGAGACGGCGGGAGACCCCGGCTCCGTCATCCGCATCCGCGCCGGGGCCGAGGGCGCGGACCGGGACCGCCGCAAGCCCCCGGGCGCCAAGCGCTGACGGCCGCGCCTGCCGGGCGCGCGGGATGGCGCTCCGGTGGCGGCCCGGTGGCATCCCAGAGGCCCTTTCCTCCCTGGGCTTGCGCCGCCGGGTCCCGCGTGGCACCCTCACCCGCGCCGAGGTGCCCGTGGTCGTCGTCCCGCGCTTGCAGCAGCGCCTCGCCGCCGCGCCCCCGGCGGTCTTCGCGGCCGTCGCCATCGCGGCGAGCTTCGGGGTCTACTTCTCGATGTACGGCTTCCGCAAGCCGTTCGCCGCCGCGGCGTTCGCCGGCGCCGTCGCCGTGCCCGGGGTGGGCGAGGTCGGCCTGAAGTCCGTGCTCATCATCGCGCAGGTGCTCGGCTACTGCCTCAGCAAGTTCGCGGGCATCAAGGTCATCAGCGAGATGACGGCCACCCGGCGCGCCTGGGCCATCCTCGGCTTCATCGGGTGGGCGTGGGCGGCCCTGCTCCTGTTCGCCGTCGTTCCGGCGCCCTGGTCCGCCGTGTGCCTTTTTCTCAACGGCGTCCCGCTCGGCATGATCTGGGGCCTCGTCTTCGGGTTTTTGGAGGGCCGCCGGCTCTCGGAGGTCCTCGGTGCCGGCCTGTCGGCCAGCTACATCCTTGCCTCTGGCGTGGTGAAGTCCATCGGCCGCGCGCTGCTCGACGCCGGCGTGCCCGAGGTCTGGATGCCCGTGGCGACCGGCGCCCTGTTCGTGCCGCCGCTGTTGCTCGGCGTCTTCGCGCTCGCCAACCTCCCGCCGCCCGACGCCGCCGACATCGCCGCCCGG
>JBEIVK010000189.1:0-6832 GCA_040373935.1 Alphaproteobacteria bacterium | reverse complement strand
GCACGGAGCGGCGGAGCCGCGACCCGCCGGAGAGACCCGGTGCCCGGCCGGAGGCCGGGCAGGCGCCCGCCCCCCGGCCGGACCGGCGCGTCAGAGGCCGGTGACGATGGCCGTGCCGCCGGAGGAGGTGTTCGTGGCGCCGTCGATGGCGCAGACCCGGTAGCGGTAGACGGTGCCGCGGGTGAGGCCGGTGTGGGTGAAGGAGGTCGCGGTGCCCTGGTAGAGCACGGTGCCGGTGGTGCAGGCGTTCGCGGGGTTGGTGCCGCCGGTGCGGAAGACGAGCTTGTACCCGCTGATGCCGGTCAGGGTGTCGGTGGCGGCCGTCCAGTTCACGGTGTTGGTGCCGACGACCGGAGACACGGTGACGGTGGGGTTGGTGGGCGCGGTGGTGTCGACGAGGATGGTGTCGGAGACGCGGGCGCTGGTGTTGCCGAAGGCGTCGCGGAAGGTGGCGTAGACCGTCCGCGGGTTGCCGGTGGTGGCGAGGGTGTGCGCGCGGGTGGACGTGAAGGCCGTCCAGCTGGTGCACGTCGTGGTGTTGGAGACGCAGACCTGGGTGACGCCGCTGTCGTCGGTGGCAGAGAGCGAGAGGGTGACGCTGGTGCTGCGGGTGCCGACGGCGCCGGCGTTGATGACGACGGACGGCGAGAGCGGGGGCTCGGTGTCGCTGGTGAGGGCGGCCGCGGTGACGCCGGCGCTGCGGTTGCCGACGGCGTCCAGGGCGCACACGCGGAAGCGGTGGGTGTTGCCGCCCGGCAGGCCGGTGATGGTGGCGGCCGTGGCGGAGCCCGTGTAGACGGCGGTGCCGGCGTCACAGGAGGCGGGGGCGGTGCCGCCGCTCACGGCGCTGGAGGCCCGCACGACGTAGGACGCGATGCCGGAGGCGTCGTCCGAGAAGCCGGCCCAGGACAACGAGACGGTGTTGTCGTCGATGGGCGTGGCGGTGAGGACGCCGTCCGCGGGGGCCGTGAGGTCGAGGGTGATGTCGTCGGACACCGGGGCGGCGGACTGGAAGCCCCAGATGTCCTCGAACCAGGCGTAGAGGCTGTAGGTGGCCTCCACGGACTCGAAGGTGAAGGTGTGGCTGCCGGTGAAGGCCTCCCAGTCCGTGCAGGCAGCGGGGTCCGTCGAGAAGCAGACCCGCCCCAGGCCGCTCGCGTCGTCGGCGGTGGCCGAGACCGCGACGGTGGTGCTGCCGGCGTAGGCCGCGCCGCCGGCGAGGGACAGAACCCCATCGACGGGGGCATCGGCCTCGGGGAGCGGGCGCGCGGCGGTGGAGATGCCGGCCGAGACGTTGCCGACCGCGTCGACCGCGCAGACGCGAACGCCGTAGACGGCGCCGTTCACGAGGCCCAGGAGCTCGACGGTGGGATCCGGGAGCGTCGCGGTGCCCTCAGCGCCGGCCCCGGAGCAGTCCGAAGGCGCAGCGCCCGCGGCCCAGACCACGGCGTACTCGCGGAGACCGACGCCGGTGTCCGCGAAGTCCGCCCATTCGAGCTGGATGCTCCCGTCGCCCACGCCCTGGGTGGAGAAGGCGCCGTCCGTCGGGGCCGTGGTGTCGAGGCGGATGGACGCCTGGACCGGCGCGGAGATGTTGCCGCTCGGGTCCCGGAACCAGGCGGAGAGCGTGAAGTCCCCGTCCGGCCCGGAGAGGGTGTGGGTGGCGACGCCGGCGTAGGGCTGCCAGTCGGCGCAGGTGGCGCCCTCGGAGACGCAGACCTCGGTCACGGCGTCGAGGTCCGTCGCGGAGAAGGCGAGCTCCACCGACGCGTCGGCGGTGGCGGTGGCGCCGCCGTCGATGAGCAGCACGCCCGGGTCCGGGGGGCTCAGGTCGACGAGGTCCACGACGGCGGTGGCGCCCGGCGAGCGCAGGCCGGCGGCGTCCCGCGCGCAGACGCGCAGGGCGACGGTGCCGAGGAAGGGGAGGCCGCTGGCGGTGGCCGACGGGTCCTCCACGGTGCCGAGGACGCTGGTGTCGCAGTCGGCGGGGGCCGTGACGCCGACCGCGAGGGCGACGTCGTAGCCGACGATGCCGCTGGTGAGGTCGTCGTAGCCGACAAAGGAGAGGGCGAGCGTCGCGTCGTCGGACTGCACGGCCTCCACGGTGCCGTCGAGCGGCGCCTCGCGGTCCAGGCCCACGCTGTCCTCGACCGGCGTGACGGTGCGGTTCCCGAAGCCGTCCTGGAACGACGCGTAGCGGGTCTGCAGGCCGTCGGCGTCGGCCAGCGCCAGGGTGGAGTTCGCCACGAAGGGCACCCAGTCTGCGCAGGCCGCCGGGTCGTCGGAGACGCAGGCGAGGTCAACCCCCGCGCTGTCGGCGGCGGCGAGCGCCACATCGACCGTGCGGTCACTCACCCACTCCGCGCCGCCCGCCAGGACAATCGCGGCATCCCCGGGGGCGTCGCCCTCGGGCGCCGTGGTGACGGTGACCGTGGTGCCCGTGGAGAGGTTGTTGCCGCCGTCGATCGCGCAGACGCGGAAGGCGTAGGCCCGCCCCGGCAGCAGGCCGGTGAGCGTGAGCGTCTCGCTGTCCGAGCGCGCGGAGACGCTGCCGCCGGTGAGGCAGCTCGCCGGCGCGACCGTGCCCGTGGCCCCGCGCAAGCGGTAGCCCCGGATGCCGCTCTGGGCGTCGGTGAAGCCGGTGACGAGCACGGTGGCCGTGGTGCCGGTGGCCGAGACCGTGGCCGACCCGTTGAGCGGCCGCGCGCGGTCCACGCCGATGCCATCGGAGACGGGCGTACTGGTGGCGTTGCCGTAGGTGTCGCGGAACCAGGCGTAGAGGGTCTCGGTGCCGCTGCTGCGCGAGACCCGGATGTTGCGGGTGGCCGTGAACGGCACCCACGCCGCGCACGTGCTGGCCGAGGTGCCAATGCACATGTGGGCGACCCCCGAAGGGTCCGCGGCGGAGACGGAGGCGCGCACCGTGGCGGCGGTGGCCCAGGCCGCGTCGTCGTCCAGGACGATGCTGGCGCCGGTCGGGGCGTCGTACTCCGGGGCCGGCCGGCCGCGGGCGATCGCCCCGCGCGAGACGTTGCCCGCGGCGTCTACCGCGCAGACGCGGAGGCTGTAGGTCTGGCCGTCGGTGAGGCCGGTGAGGGTGGTGCTCGTGTCCGTGCCCTCCCAGGCCGGCGTGCCGTTGCAGGCGGACGGCGGCGTGCTGCCGAGGCGGCGGACGACGCGGTACCGCGCGACGCCGCTCGCGGCGTCGGTGAAGCCAGACCAGGAGAGCGCGATCTGGCCGGCGCTCGGCGTGGCCACGACCACGCCGCCCGTGGGCAGGCCGAGGTCCACGCCGATGCTGTCGGTGGCCGGGACGGTGGTGGCGTTGCCGTAGGCGTCGCGGAAGAACACGTTGACCGAGCGGGTGCCCGCGCCACCGGAGAGGCTCCACGCCATCGTGTTGCTGTAGGCCCGCCAGGCGGTGCAGGTGCTCACGTTGCTGACGCAGACGTGGGTGACGCCGGCCGGGTCGCTCGCCGAGAAGCTGAGGGTGACGCGGCCCGTGCGCGTCCACGCGGCGCCGGCGTTGATCGACACCGCACCGCCCGTCGGCGGGTCGTACTCGGGGGCGGGGCGCGCGCTGGTGACGAGCCCCGTGGAGATGTTGCCGGCGACGTCCAGGGCGCAGAGGCGGTAGGCGTAGGTCTTGCCGTCTTCGCGGCCGGTGAGCGTGACCGCCGTGTCGGTGCCCTCGTAGACCACGGTGCCACTGCGGCAGGCGGTGGCGGGGGAGCGGGTGCCCTCCTCTTGCACCAAGCGGTAGCCGGCGAGGCCGCTGCCGGCGTCGGCGAAGTCCGCCCAGCTGAGGTGAACGGTCGCCGACTCGGCCATGGCCGTGAAGGTGCCCTCGGTGGGCCGCACGCTGTCGAGGGAGATGGTGTCCGTGGCGGGCACCGTGCTCACGTTGCCGAGCGTGTCCTCGAAGAAGGCGTAGACCGTCTGCTCTCCCTGGGTGGACGCGAGCCGCACCGTGCCGGTGGCCGCGGCGCGCACCCAGCTCGTGCAGAGCGTGGGCCGCAGCGAGAAGCACATGCGCGCGAGGCCGCTGTCGTCGGCGGCGTCCACGGTGACAGTGGTCGCCGTGCTGATGGCCCACTCCGCCCCGCCGCCCAGCGTGATGGTGCCGGTCGGAGGGGTCGTGTCGGGGCCATCGGCGAAGGCCGCCACCGGCCCGCGGCCTCCCCCGCGCGCCGGCCCGAGGAGGCGCACGCCGCGCACCGCGGGATCGGCCAGGAGCGCGTCGAGGGCGGCGGGGCCATCGAGCACGAGACGCTCGGGCAGGGCGCCGGTGTCCGCGGTGTCGCCCGCGGTGAGCACCTCCACTTCGACGGCCCCGTGGGCCTCCAGCGCGGCGCGCACGGGGTCTGCGCCGGTGTCCCCGCTCGGGGAGGTGCAAGCAGCGAGCAACGCGAGCAGCAGGGGGCGAGGCGACATCGGAGATCCGCGCGGGCCTGGAGCGAGCCCGTCGCAGGGATTGTCGGCCGATCGGGGTAACCCTAAAGGTTTTTTCCTTACACCGCCCGATGGTCCCGCTCCGCGCACCACCCGCCGCCGCGCAGGCCCCCGCGCCCACCGCTCCCCTCCGCGGCGCGCTCAGACGAACAGGAGCCCCGCGGCGCGCAGCGGGCCGAGAATGGCGTCCAGACGGGATGGATCCCCCGGGAACGCGGCGCGCACCTCGCCCCATTGCAAGGCCGGGGCGGACGGGCGCGCGGCGTCCAGCAGCTCGGCCACCCACGCCCGCGCCCGCGGGGACCCCCGCAGGTCCCGCGCGCCTGCTGGCCCGAAGATCCGCAGCAGCCCTTCGCCTTCGAGCACACCGAGCCCCGTCCAGACCGGCCGGTCCGCCGCCTCCGGGGCGCCAGGGGTGGCCGCCGCGATCGCCGCCGCCACGCGCCCCTCCGGTACGGCCGCGCGCGGGACGGCCCCGCGCGGAAACCAGCTGTGGGTCGGACGATCCAAGCCCTCGCCGCGCATCCACGCGCCCAGGCTGCGCTCGAGCGGGGCGTCGAAGAGGTCCGCGTCGGCCCCCGTCGGGTCGTGGTGCGGGAGGTCGTTCGTGGCGAAGACGCCGGTGGGGACCGTGAAGTGCACGCCGTAGCGGCCGGGATCCGTGAACACCCGACTGTGCCGCGTGAGCACGAAGCGATGCCAAAAGGCGCTCGACAGCGCGCCAGCGGCGAAGAGCTGGCGCACGACCTCGGCGGCGT
Organism: Alphaproteobacteria bacterium; assembly: GCA_040373935.1. Lineage (GTDB taxonomy): Bacteria > Myxococcota_A > UBA796 > UBA796 > UBA2385 > JBEIVK01. The sequence goes on along the minus strand of JBEIVK010000189.1, from coordinate 1,622 downwards.
CCACCGTCTCCTGGGCGGTCTCTGTGGGAAACCCGTACATCAGGTAGGCGTGGACCATCACGCCCGCCTGCCGAAAGGCCGCCGCCGCCCGCGCGGCCTGCTCGACGGTGATGCCCTTGTCCATGAGCGCGAGGACGCGGTCGCTCGCGACCTCCAGCCCGCCCGTGACCGCGATGAGGCCCGCCGCCGCCAGCAGCCGGCAGAGGTCTGGCGTGAACGCACGCTCAAAGCGGATGTTCCCCCAGAAGGACCAGACATGCCCCCGCGCCAGCACCGCGAGCGCCAAGTCCCGCAGCGCGCGCGGCGGGGCGGCCTCATCGACGAGGTGGAACCCGGACACCCCGGTTTGGGCGACCACCTCCTCCATCGCGTCCACCAGCGCACCGGTGCGCGCCGGCTCGAAGCGCGCGATGTAATCCAGGTTGACATCGCAAAATGCGCAGCGCTTCCAGTAGCAGCCGTGGGCCAGCGTGACCTTGTTCCAGCGGCAATCCGACCAGATGCGGTGCGCCGGGTTCAGCGTGTCCAGGACCTGCAGGTAGTCCCCGAGGGGCAGCCCCGCGTAGTCCGGCGCGGGGTTAAAAGGGCGCGCCGGAGCCGGCGCCGCGTGGAGGCCCCCGCGATCCCGCGTGCGATGCCGGCGGTCTGGGCCGCCCGCGCGCGCCTCCAGCCAGGCGAGGACAGGCCCTTCCCCGTCGTCGTAGGTGAGCGCGTCCACGCTGTCCCACAGGCGCGGCTCGTCCACCTCGCGCAGCTCCGTGTTGACGTAGCCGCCGCCCATCAGCACCGGAACGCCCGCCCGCCGCGCCCGCTGCCCGATGCGCAGCGCCCCGTACAGCGTGCCCGGGAAGGGCACCGTCACCCCGAGTGCGTCGAAGGGCCCCTGCGCCAGGACCTCGTCCACAAGGGCATCGAGCCAGGTGTCGAGCAGGCCGTCCCCCGCGAGCCGCGCGGCGATGGGCCCGTAGGACACCGGCCCCACGGCGAGGTGGTGCTGGTAGCGCGCGAAGCCAAACCCCGCGTCCACCGTCGACGCGACGAGGTCCGCCAGATCTTCGAGATACAAGCTCGCGAGATACCGCGCGTGGTCCGACTGGCCCATGCGCCCGAAGGCCTCTCCCCGCGCGGCGCGCACCCGCGGCCCCCCGCGGCAGAAACCCAGGGCGAACCAAGGCTGCAGCCAAGCTCGGGTCCCGCCCCTGCAAGAACGCGACCACCCCGGGCACCACCGCCTCATGCCGCTCCCGACAGGCCAAGGCCTCCCAGGCCGGCTCCGGCAGACCCTCGTCTGCGGCCGCCTCCACCGCGTCGAACACCGCGCGCAGGCCAGCCGCCGAGAACACCCGCAGCGCCAGCTTCAGGCCGAGGTCGTCCTGGTGAACGCCATGCCCGGCCGCGCGCAGCGCCCGCGCGAGGTAGGCCGTCGCCGGGTACGGCGTGTTGAGCTGGGTGGACGGCGGAAGGAGCAGGGCGACGCGCATCCCGTGCGCCCTATCCCGGCCCGCAGCCCCTCTGGCAGGCCGGGGCGGGCGATCCGGGCGCCTGCCGGCCCGCCGGGCCGGCACCCGCGCTCTGCGGCGGGTCGCTGCGCTCCGTGCTGCGCTGCGCGCCGCACCGCCCCT
>JBEIVK010000351.1:0-4648 GCA_040373935.1 Alphaproteobacteria bacterium | reverse complement strand
GGTGCGCACCCGCTGGTGTACACCGCGGCCCGAGGGCCGCCGTCCGAGCCTTTGGGGCTTAACCACCCCGCCGGCGTGCTGTCAAGCCCTTTCGGGTTGACTGCTGTCTGACTGCGCGCGCCGCTCTGCGCCGCATCGCCGCCAGACCCCTTGGGTATAGTCCGCCACCCCGCGAGGCGTCAAGGCGCCGTGCCACACTCTCCCGCGAGGCAGCCCATCTCCCACGCCTTGTACGCCCATCCAGACGCCATTCCCAGCAAGGCAAACAACGAGAGGCCAACCTCGTGCACCTGCGCCCAGGCCGCGAGCCGGCGCAGGCGTGCCCGCGGCGAGATGATGTCGGCAAGCCCTGTTCCGGCGATGAGCGCCGTCACCGAGAAGAGGATCACGCCAAAGGGCTGCGTGGTGATCGCGGACGCCACCGCACCATGCGCGAGATGCGTGAACGTCGTCGTCATGCCGCACATCGGGCAGGGCCACCCCGTCACGCTGAGGACCGCGCACGCGCCCAGCCCCAGTTGCGTGTGGGTGCCGACCCCCGCAACGTCGGCCTCCAACGCCCGGGCCACCCCAAGGACCGCCGCCGCCGGCACAGCCGTGACACAGGCGATCAGACGATCCTGGCGCCCCCGCGACTGGCGCGCCCAGGCCGCAACGGCCGCTCGCACCAGGCTCACGGCGACTCGGACTCCGGCAACGCGCTCTCGAGCAGCGCGGCGATGGATTGTGCATCGCGATCGAGCTCGTCGAGGCGGCCGACCACCTGCCGGCGCAGCCGCCGAAGCTCGCTCGTGAGGTTGAGGGCGGTCAGCAACGCGACGTTGTACTCGTCGAAGGAGCGGGTGCGAGACGCGACGTCCTCCAGGCGGGCGTCGAGCTCGCGGGCCGTCGCCTCCACGTCGTCGGCGTTTTCTTCGCCCCGGACGGTGTACTGGCGGCCGCGGATCGTGATGCGAACGTTCATGAGAGCCCCTTGGAAGAGCGCCCGGTCAGCGGCCCAGCAGGCCATCGACGAAGGCGGGTGCGTCAAAGTCGCGAAGGTCGTCCACGCGCTCACCCAGGCCGACCAGCTTCACGGGGATGCCGAGCTCCTCGCGAACCGCGACCACCACGCCGCCACGGGCCGTGCCGTCGAGCTTGGTCAGGGCGACGCCGGTCACCCCAACGACCTCCTTGAACACGCGCGCTTGGGAGAGGGCGTTTTGACCGATCGTGGAGTCGAGCACCAGCAGGACTTCATGCGGCGCGGTGGGCAGCGCCTTGCGCATCACGCGCACAACCTTCCCGAGCTCGTCCATCAGTGGTTTTTGGGCCTGGAGGCGGCCCGCGGTGTCGCAGATGACGACGTCCACACCGCGCGAGATGCCGGCCTGGACCGTATCGAAGAGCACGGCCGAGGGGTCGGCGCCCTCCTGGTGGGCGACGATGCCGGCGCCGGTGCGCTCCGCCCAGATGCGGAGCTGCTCGATCGCGCCTGCCCGGAACGTGTCCCCTGCCCCCAACAGCACGGATTGGCCAGCGGCACGGTACCGGGCCGCGAGCTTGCCGATGGTGGTGGTCTTGCCGGAGCCATTGACGCCCACGACGAGGATGACGAGAGGCCCAGACGACGGCCGGGCGGCCAGCGGCGGGGTGTCCCCAAGGCGCTGGAGCAAGTCCACGCGCAGGCACTCCCGCAGGGCATCCGCCGTGGCGGCACCCGCGGCCTGACGCTGCAGGTTGGACACGATGCCGGACGCCGCCCGCACCCCCACATCGCTCTGGATGAGCAGCTCTTCGAGCGCGTCCCACGAAGCGGTGTCGCCGCGGCCGCCGGCGAACACCCGCGCGAGCCCCTCGCCCAGGATCGCCCGTGAACGAGCCAGACCGTCGAAGAACCACCGCGCAGGCCCGGACCGGGGCGCCTCGATGGACCCCGGCGGGGCCGACGACACCGCCGCCTGCCCGGACCGGCGCGCCCGCCACGCGAAGGCCGCGAGGAGCACCGCGACCACCGCGACCGCAGCGATGACGACGAACTCCATCCCGGGCAAGCCCACCTCGCGCGACCCAGCGTATCCCACCGCCTCCGCGCCAGTCAGTGCAGTTGCACCGAAACCAGCGTGGACACCCCCGGCGTGAGCATCGTGACGCCATACAGCGTGTCCACCGCTTCCATCGTCTTGCGGTTGTGCGTGACGACGATGAACTGGGAGAGCTGCGCCATCTCCCGCAGCATCACGTTGAAGCGCGCACCGTTTGTCTCGTCGAGGGGGGCGTCTACCTCGTCGAGCAGACAGAAGGGCGAGGGCTTCACCTGGAACAACGCGAAGATGAGCGCGATGGCGACCATCGCCATCTCCCCTCCCGACAGCAGCGAGATCGCCTGCAGGCGCTTGCCAGGCGGCTGGACGAAGATGTCCACGCCCGTCTCGAGCATGTCCTCCTCGTCGGTGAGCGCCAGGCGGGCCTCACCGCCGCCGACGAGCCGCGGGTACAGCGCGCGAAAGGCGGCGTCCACTCGCTCGAAGGTCTCCCGGAAGCGCTCACGGCTCAGGCGGTTGAGGCGCCCGATGGTCTGCTCGAGGTCCGTCACCGAGGACTGCAGATCGGCGCGCTGCGCGTCCAGCTCCCGCCACGCCTCGCGCACCTCCGCGTACTCGGCGAGCGCGGCGAGGTTGACGTCTCCGAGCGCCGCCAACCCAGCCCGGCACGCGTCGACCCGCTGGCGCCAGCCGTCCAGCGCAGCCGCGTCTTCGAGCACGCCGACGGTGACGCGAACGTCGTCCATCAGCTCCTCGTCCTTGCGGCCCGGACGGGCGGCCTCGGGGAGATCCTCCACGCGCACGCCCGGGTCCACGTCGAGCACGATGTGGCCGAAGCGGTCGATGCGGTCGAGCAGGCCGGCGACTCCGACGGCGTACCGGCCTTCGAGATCCTCGGTGAGATGCCCGATCTCCGCGCGCACGGCCTGCAGGCGACGGTCCACCTCGGCGCGCTTGGCGGTCGCGGCGTCCTTCTTGACGCGCTGGGCGCGCAGGGCATCTTCTGCGGCGGCGAGGGCGGCGCGCTCGGCTTGCGCGCGCTCACGCTCGGCGTCGAGGCGCGAGAGCAGGCGAGCCAGCTCGTCCTGCAGCGCCTCAAGGGCTGCGGCGGCGTCTGTCGTCTCGGTCGCGATCTCTGCGAGGCGCGTGCGTGCGGAGGCCTCCTCCTCGGCGCAGCGGGCGCTGAGCCGCTCTGCCGTCTCGATCGCGTCGTCGGCATCCTTGACGGCGCGTTGCAGCCCGAGGAGGCGCTCGCGCAGCGCGGCGGCCTCCGTGGCGCGCGCCTGGAGCGTCTCGCGGCTCCGGCCGAGCCCGCGGGCGTCATCGGCCAGCAAGGCCTGCTCGGCGGTGAGCGCCTCCTCGGCGCGGGAGGACTGCTCCTCTTCTTCGGCGATGCGCTGACGCAGCGCGGCGCGGCTGCCGCCCAGAACCGCGGTGGCCCGGGTGGCCTCGGCCAGCTCGACGCCGGCCGCTGCCCGTGCCGCCTCGGCGCGCCGGAGCTGACGGTCCAACTCTTCCCGCTCCCGCGCGGCCGCCTTGGCCTCGGCCTCGGCCTCCCGAACCGCCTCCAACGCCTTCGCCCTCGCCTCTTGGCGCTGGGAGAGCGCGTCGCGCGCCGAGACCAGCGCGGCCTCTGCGGCCTCCCGAGCGGCTTCGGCCTCCACCAGCCGCGGACGGACCGCGGCGAGCGCGGCGTCCGCCTCGGCGCGCAGACGCTGCCGCTCGAGGGCCGCCGCAGCGACGCCGGCATCCACCCCGCACCGCACGAACAGCGGCCCCTGAACGTAGACCGGGCCATCGGCCGACCACGCGGCCCCCGACGCGCCAAGCTGCTCCCAGGCCGCATCTGCCGAGCCGCAAGCGGTCGCGCGGGCGAGCGCGGCGGCGAGCGCACGCAGCCCCTCGGGCGACCCGTCCACGCCCGCCGGGACCGGGCCCGCCTCCGCCGGCACGACGCACACCCGCCCCACCCCACCGGCGTCCCGCAACAGGGCGCGGGCAACGCCGGCGTCTGCGACGAGCACAGCGTCGAGCAAGTCACCCAGGATGGTCGCCAGCACGCCATCCCAGGCGGCGGGCACGCGAAGGTTCTCTGCCAGGGTGCCGAAACAACCCGGCCGCCCCCGGGCCGCCGCGAGGTCCTTCCGGCCCGCAGCCGGCGGGTCCGACGCGAGGGCCGCCCGCCGCGCCTCAGCGGAGGACACCGCGCGGTTGGCGGCAAGCACGGCCGCGTCCGCGGCAGAACGTGCCGCTTGCGCGGCGCCCGCGGCTCGCTCCGCCTCCACCACCGCGACTTGCGCGGCGTCCCGCGCGCCGAGGGCGGCCTGCACCGCGGGGCTGGGACCGCCGCTCACCACCGGGCCGAGCGCATCGCGGAGAACGCCGATCCGGTCGATCTCGCGAAGGGCCTCCCCCTCCGCCGCCCGCGCGGCTGCCGCCCGCCGCGCGAGATCCGCCTCGCGCTGGGTGGCCAGCTCCAGCTCGGCGCGCATGCGGGCCAGCTCCCGAATGCGGCCCATCACGGCCGCCTTTGCCGCGTCGATGCGGCGCCGGCGCTCGCCTTGCACGCCCTCGGCGGCGCGCACCTCGGCCCGCGCGACCTCCAGCTCGGCGTCCGCCTCGGC
>JBEIVK010000030.1:0-14411 GCA_040373935.1 Alphaproteobacteria bacterium | reverse complement strand
GCACGGAGCGGCTCCGCCGCGACCCGGCGGAGAGACGCGGTGCCCGGCCGGGACGGCCGGGCAGGCGCCCGGCGGACACCGACCCCTCAGTCGGGCGCGGGCGCGCCCTCGGCGGAGAAGGGCAGCTCTTCGGTGCCGTCGGGGTCGTCGGCCTGTTGGGCGCCCGTGACGCTGCCGCGGCTGTGGAGCTTCTCCAGGACCTGCGCGAGCAGGGGCTCGAGCGGGAAGCTGTGGTACCAGGGCGGGGCGTCGGCCCAGGGGATGGCGGTGGTGCCGGCGACGGCGAAGCGCCAGCCACCGGCGACGGCGCGCGCGTGGAGGGTGGCGAGGCGTTCCCAGGCGGGGCCCGAGAAGATGGGGTGAACGCAGGCGAGCGTGACCCCGCGGGCGCCGTGGCCGACGAGGGCCTCGATGGCGGCGACGGCCGAGCCGGCGGTGTCGACGATGTCGTCGAGGAGGAGGACGTCTTGGCCCTCCACAGCGCCGATGAGGGTGGTGCGGACGACGCGGTTGATGGTGCTGTGGTCCCGCTCTTTGGAGAGGGCGACGAGGCGAGCGCCCAGCTCGGCGGCCATGTGGCGGGCGCGCTCGAGGCCGCCGACATCCGGGGCGGCGACGGTGTCGCCGGACAGGCCGCGGGCGCGGAGCCAGGCGGAGAAGCGGTGGGTGGCGCTGACGTTCTCCAGGCGGCAGACCGCCGGGTCGAACATGCCCGCGATGGCCTCGTTGTGGATGTCGACGGTGACGACGCGGTGGGCGCCGGCCTCTTGGAGCATGCGGGCGAACAGGCCGGCGCTGATGCCCTCGCGGACGCGGCCCTTGCGCTTGTCTTGGCGGGCGCCCGGGTAGGTGGGCACCACGACGGTGATGCGCTCGGCGTCGGAGAGGGCGGCGGCCTCGACGGCGTGCAGGAGCATGACGAAGCGGTCGTAGGGGGAGCGCGCGTCGGGGCCGAGGCAGCGCTGCACGACGTAGACGTCGGCGCCGCGGACGTTCTCTTGCAGGACGAACTTGCCCTCGCCGCACGCGAACCACGCCTCCTCGGCTTGCACGAGCGGCACGCCGAGGTGCCGCGCGACGCCCTGGGCGGTGGGCGCGGCGGCGGCGCAAGCGACGATGCGGAGCGGGGCGGTGGAGGGGCGCACGGGCAGCTCTGGGGCGGGCGGCCGAGGGGCGGATCAGGCCGGGAGAGGCGGGCCGCCGGCGCGCGCGATGAGGGCGGCGTCGGCGCCGAGGTGGCGGAGAGCCTGGACGAGGTCCCCGTGCAGCGGGGCGCGGACGTTGCCGGCGCGCTCGGCATGGAGGAAGGGGCGGAGCAAGCCTGCCTTCTCGGAGAAGAAGCGCTGGGTGGGGCCTTGATGGCCGGCGAGCCCATGCCCCAGGCGGGCGAGGTGGGCGAGCAGCGGCGTGGGGTTGCCCTCGGGCTCCAGGCGCACGAGGCCGTGCCCGGCGACGGTGCCGAAGCGCCGCCAGCTCCCGAGGCGGGTGGTGCCGCGCTCCGGGACATCGCCCAGCAGCAGCGCGACGAAGCGGTCCGGCTTGCCGCGGACGCCCGACCAGGACGCGCCCCAGGGGCCCATGGCGCGCCCGCCCGGCACCGGCCAGTCGACCAGCGGCTTGCCTTGCTCGAGCAGCACCACCGTCTCGACCTCGGGGGTGTGGGGGAAGAGGTCCACCGCGGCGATGTCGCGCACGCGCAGGCCGTGGAAGGCGAGGATGTCGAGGTCCCGGGCCAGGGACTCGGGGCCGCAGGACACGTACACGGCGCGCGGCGCGAGCTTGGCGACCATCGCCAAGGTCGTCGGGTCTGCGCCGCGGCGGGCCGGGTTGAGGATGACGCAGTCGAAGCGGCCGCGCAGGGCGGCGGCCTCTGTTTTGCCGGCGATGACCTGCACGTTGGGCGGCGCGACCTCGCGCGCGGCTTGGGCGGCCGCCTCGACCTCCTCGACCATCACGACCTTGCTGCGGCCGGGGGCGAGCGCCAGCGCGTAGGCGCCCACGCCGGCGTAGAGGTCCACCAAGGTGCGGGCGTCGCCGACGAAGGCGCGGACGATGGCGTGGAGGCGCTCGGCCGTCGCTGGGTCCACCTGGAAGAAGGCGCCCGGGTGGATGCGGTAGCGGGTGGCGCCGATGGACTCGTCGATGTGCGGGCGGCCGGCGACGAGGCGAAGCGCGTGGCCCATCACGCGCTTGCGCGCCTTGTCGGCCGTGGAGACGGAGACGCTGGCCAGGGCGGGCACGGCATCCGTGAGGCTGCGGATGGCGCGCTGGCCGCCCGGCAAGTCGCCGCCGTGGCAGGCGAGCACGAGCTGGGCCTCGCCGGTGGCGGCGCTGACGCGCAAGTCCACCGAGTGGACGGTGCGGCGGTTGCGCAGCCAGGACCGCAGCGGGCCGGTGAGGGCCTGCAGCCCGGGCGCGAGCACCGGGCAGTCCGGCGTGTCGACGAGGCGGCCGGTGCGGGCGTCCGAGAGGCCCATGCGCACGCCGCCATCCGCGGTGTGCTCGACGGGCAGCTTGAAGCGGTGGCGGTAGCCCGCGTCGCGCGCCGCCGGCTGCACCTCGGGGGCGCCGGGCAGGTGCGGATACAGCGAGAACGCGGACTCGATACGGGATTTTTTGATGGCGAGCTGCGCGGCGGGCCCCTGGCCGAGCAGCGGGCAGCCAGGGCAGGCCGGGTGGTGAGAGCAGCGCATCGGCGCGCTGTAACCGGTGGCGCGGCGGGCCGGGGGATGCGGACGGGGGCCGCGGCGGGTACACTGCTGCCGCTGTCCGGAGCCCCCATGATCCCGCACGCCTTGCTCGCCGCCGCCCTCCTGCCCACCGCCGCGGCCAACTCCGCCGGCAAGACCGGCCTGTCCACCACGGGCTGCACGACCTGCCACGGCAGCTCGGCCGACAGCTCCACCACCGTCGCGTTCAGCGGCACCGGTGGCAGCGTGGCCCCGGGCAGCGTCACGACGGTCACGCTCACGGTGGGGTCGTCGTCGGGGTCGCGCAACGCCGGGGGGCTCAATGTCTCGGCGACGGGCGGCACCTTCGGCGCCGGCACGGGCACGCAGGTCTCGGGCAGCGAGATCACGCACAGCGGCCGCCGCTCCTTCTCGGGCGGGTCCACGTCGTTCACCTTCACGTGGACGGCGCCCTCCACGCCGGGCACCTACACGCTGCGGGCGGCCGGCAACGCGGTCAACAGCAACTCCGCGTCATCGGGCGACGGCTGGAACCTGACGACCGCCACCATCACCGTCGCCAGCCCGGACGTCGACGGGGACGGCGTGACGGTGGCCGCGGGCGACTGCGACGACAGCGACAGCACGGTCTACCCCGGCGCCACCGAGACCTGCGACGGCGTGGACGACGACTGCGACGGCACGGCCGACGACAGCGCCGTGGACGCGAGCACCTGGACGGTGGACAGCGACGGCGACGGCTTCGGCGCGGTGGGCGGGAGCACCACCCGCGCGTGCACGCTGCCCCGGGGCTACGCCGCGTCGGCGACCGACTGCGACGACACGCGGACCGGCGTCAACCCGGCGGCCGCCGAGGTCTGCGACGCCTCCGATCTCGACGAAGATTGCGATGGCAACGCGGACGACGCCGACACCAGCGTCGACGCCGCGTCTCGCGTGCTCTTCTACGGCGACCTGGACGGCGACGGCGTGGGCGGGCGCGGCTCCGGCACCGTGCTCCGGTGCGACGCCCTCGCGGGCTACGTCACGTCGTTCACGGACTGCGACGACGCGAACCCGGCCGCGTTTCCCGGCGCGCCGGAGTCCTGCACCGACACGGCAGACCTCAACTGCGACGGCTCGATCGGCTTCTCGGACCTGGACGGCGACACCTACGCCGCCTGCGACGACTGCGACGACACCAACCCCGATGTCAACCCCGGGGCCACTGAGGTCTTCTGCGACGGCATCGACAACGACTGCGACGGCGCATCCTCCGGTGAGGGCCCCGGCGAGGGCAGCCTGTGGTACGCCGATGCCGACGGCGACACCTACGGCGATCCCGCGGTGTCGGTCGAGGACTGCGCCCAGCCCACGGGCTACACCGACAACGGCGACGACTGCGATGACACCAACGCCGGGGCCAATCCGGCGGCCACCGAGGTCTGGTACGACGGCGTCGACGCCGACTGCGACGGCGCCTCCGACTTCGACGCCGACGCCGATGGCGCCGACGCCGAGGCCCACGGCGGCAACGACTGCGACGACACGGACCCGGCCAAGATCGAGGACTGCGGCGACGACGGTGCGGCCGACGACGGCGCGGGCGACGACGGCGCGGCCGACGACGGCTCCGGCGACGACGGCGCGGCCGACGACGGCTCCGGCGACGACGGCTCCGGCGACGACGGCTCGGCCGACGACGGCTCTGGCGACGGCGGCTCCGGCGATGGCTCCGGCGACGGTGGCTCCGCCGACGACCCGGAAGACAAGAGCGGATGCTCCAGCGTCCCGGCCCGCTCGGGTTGGGGCCTCGGCGCCTTCGCGCTGCTCGGTCTCGCGCTCGGCCTGCGCCGCCGCCGCTGACCGGCGGCTCTTCCGGGCGCTGCGCAGGCGCTGCGCCCGGCCCGCCCGCCCCGCTTACCCGCGGACCACCGCGCGGATGAGCGGGCGCAGCACGCTGAGCTGGGCCTCCAGCGGGGCGCCCGCCGGGTCCAGGATGCGCTGCACCAGCACGCCCAGCAGTGCAGAGAGGATGGTGGCGGCCACGGCGGCGTCCCCCACGCCCAGCTCGCGGTGGATGGCCGCGCGGTATTCGCCCAGGGTTTGCGCCAGCACGGCCTTCCCGGCGTCGTCCGGGGCGCTGCGGTGGTAGTCGAGCGCGACGCGCAGGGCGGCCTCGAGCGGGCCGGCGCGCTGGGCGACGAAGGCGAGCAGGAGGTCCACGCGGTCGGCCGCGGGCACGGCGGCGGACACGCCATCGGTGACGACCTGCAAGTCCTGCTTGAAGAGCCACGCGAACATCGCGGCGAACAAGGCGGACTTGTTGTCGAAGTAGTGGTAAAGCGTGCCCGTACTGACCCCGGCTTCGGCGGCGAGGGTGCGCATGGTGACGGCCTCGTAGCCGTCGCGGGCGAAGACCGCGAGGGAGCGCTCGAGGATCTCCTCGCGCTTGAGGGCGTGGTCGACGACGCGGGGCAACGGCGCTCCGGGCGGGCGATCGACCGGGCAGGGCGGCCGGTCGGGGGTGGGAAGGAAGGGGGCGTTACGGGGGAAACCTTGGTTTCCCCTGTCCCTTGATGAAAACTGCCGGACGGGGGTGGCGGCGGAGGGGGAGGAGGCTCAGGCGGCGGCGGCGCGGGCGAGGCGGGCCTGCTCGGCGGCGAGGCGGGCGTCCATGACGCGGAAGAAGAGGGGCGGGACCGCCGCGAGGAGCATCATGCCCGGGTAGCCCGTGGGGAGCTGGGGCGCGGCCTCGAAGTGGCGGAGGGCGGCGTAGGGGCGCGCGGGGTGGGCGTGGTGGTCCGAGTGCCGGGTGAGCTCGAAGAGGAGGAGGCGGCCGAAGGGGTGGTCTGCGTTCCACGAGTGGGCGGGGCGCACGCGCTCGGGGCGGCCGTCGGGGCCGATGGCGCGGCGGAGGCCGTAGTGCTCGATGTAGTTGATGGTCTCGAGGAGGAGGCCGCCGCCGAGGCCGGCGAGGAGCCAGCCGAGGGCGGGGAGCAGGCCGAAGGTGAGGGCGGCGGCGGTGAAGAGGGCGGCCTGGATGAGCTGGCCGACGAAGACGGTGTTCTGAAGGGAGAGAACGGGGTGGCGGGCCTTGCCGTGGAGGCGGGCGGCCTCGATGGCGAAGGCGGAGCGGTAGCCGCCGACCATGCTGCGCACCCAGAAGGCGTAGAGGGACTCGCCCTGGCGGGAGGAGGCCGGGTCGGCGTCGGTGGCGACGCGGGCGTGGTGGCCGCGGTTGTGCTCGACGTAGAAGTGGTCGTAGAAGCTGGTGACGAGCAGGAGGCGGGCGGCGAGGCGCCAGCCGCGCTCGGGGCGGTGGCCGAGCTCGTGGGCGACGTTGATGCCGTAGCCGCCGCAGCCCAGCGCGGTGCTGGCGAGGGCGCCGGCCCACTCGGCGGCGGACCACGCGCCGCTGGTGGCCCCGGCGAGGAAGGCGAGCACGACGGCGGCCTGCAGGGGCAGCGTGAGGGCGATGAGGGCGTCGGCGATGCGGCGGCGGGCGGGGCTGGGGGCGCCCGGGTCTGCGGGGCCGGCGTGCGCGGGGAGGAGCAGCTCGGCCAGGGGGACGAGGCCGAACACGAAGAGCGGGGTGGCCCAGAGGGCGGCCCCGCCGACGAGCAGCGCGGCGAGGGCGAAGAGGCCGGGCAGAAGGGCTGCGGCGTACAGGGGCAGCGGCACGGTGCACCTCCGGGGTGGTTCTATATCGAACACTCGTTATACAAACATGGGCCGCGGCGGGTGTCAAGGGGGCGGGCGCGATCGGCGCGGGGCTTGTGGTGCGGGGGGCGCGGCGGCTATGCTGGAGCAGTGGAGGCCGAATGACGCGCTGGCTGGCCGTGTGCATCGTGGGGATGGGGCTCGGGTGCAAGCCCGGCGAAGGCAAGACCGAGGCCGACGACACGGGCGGCGGCGGCGATGGCGGCGGCGGCGATGGCGGCGGCGGCGATGGCGGCGGCGGCGATGGCGGTGGTGGCGGCGGCGACGGGATGTCCCCGGTCATCTCGGCGGTGGACGCCTGGTGCTACACGCCCGGCGGCTCGGTGGAGGGCGACTGGTGGGGCATCAACGCGACGGTGGAGGACCCGCAAGGCCCGGCCGATCTCGCGTCCTTCCAGCCGACGGCGGTGCAGGTCTACGACCCGGCGGGCACGCCGATCAAGACCATGGCGCTGGTCTGCGACGGCACGGCGGTCTGCTTTGGCAGCGACTCCGTGGCCAACCTCGGCATCGCGTGTGCCCAGGCAGATCAGTTCCAGTTCGAGTTCACGGTGGAGGACAGCAGCGGCAACCGCTCGGCGCCGTCCACGACGGCCGGCCGCCAGGGCACCGACGCCTCCGGCTGAGCCGCGCGGGCAGGGCTGGTCCGCGCGGCGGCGCGCGGTAGGCTTGCCGGGCGCGGGCCGCCCCGCCGCGCCGAGGTCCGCCGATGCCCTTCGTGTTCGACAACCGCTCCGCGGCCTTGCCGGCGCCGTTTTTTGCCCGGGTGGGCCCGACGCCCGTGCGCGCGCCGATGTGGCTCGCGGTGAACGAGGCGCTGGGCGCCGAGCTGGGGCTGGGCCCCGATGAGCTGCGCAGCCCGGAGATGTTGGCCGCCCTCGCCGGCAACCGCCTGCTGCCGGGGATGGATCCCATCGCGCTGGCCTACGCCGGGCACCAGTTCGGCAGCTTCAACCCGCGCTTGGGCGACGGCCGGGCCATCCTGCTCGGCGAGGTGCGGCACCGCGACGGCAAGCGCCGCGACGTGCAGCTCAAAGGTGCGGGGCCAACTCCGTTCTCCCGCGGTGGCGACGGGCGGGCGGCCTTGGGGCCGGTGCTGCGCGAGTTCCTGGTGAGCGAGGCGATGGCGGCCCTCGGCGTCCCGACGACGCGGGCCCTCGCGGCGGTGCGCACAGGAGACTTCGTGTTCCGCGAGGGCGCTCTGCCGGGCGCCATTCTCACGCGGGTCGCGGCCAGCCACATCCGGGTGGGCACCTTCGCGTACTTTGCCGCCCGGCGGGACACCGAGGCGCTGCGCATCCTCATGGAGCTGGCGATCGAGCGGCATCATCCCATCGACGCCGACGGCGAGGAGCGGCCGCTCGCCTTCTTCGACGCCGTGCTGGAGGCCCAGGCCCGGCTCGTGGCGCAGTGGATGGGGCTCGGCTTCGTCCACGGCGTGATGAACACCGACAACTGCGCCATCTCGGGCGAGACCATCGACTACGGCCCCTGCGCCTTCCTCGACGGCTTCGACCCCGGGCGCGCCTTCTCGTTCATCGACGAGGGCGGGCGCTATGCCTACGCCAACCAGCCGCGCATCCTGGCCTGGAACCTCGCGCGGCTGGCCGAGGCGCTGGTGCCGGTGGCGGGCGCGGCCACGCCGGCCTTGCTGCAGCGCTTCCAGGACCGCCTGGCCCGCTTCGGGGCGGTCTTCGAGGCGGCGCAGGCCGCGGTCTGGCGGCAAAAGCTCGGATGGACGGGGGTGGACCCGGAGGGCCTCGCGCTGGCCGAGGACCTGCTCACCCGCATGGCGGCCGACGCCGCCGACTTCACGCTCGTCTTCCACCAGCTCACCCGGCGCGCCGAGGGGCGCCCGGACACCTTGGCCTCGCACTTTCCCGAGAAGAGCGGTTTTGCCTCCTGGCTCTCGGCGTGGGACGCGCGCTTCGCGGCCGATGCCGGGCCGCGGGCGGCGCGCGTGGCGGCGATGCGGGCGGCGAATCCGGCGGTGATCCCGCGGAACCACAGGGTCGAAGAGGCGATCTCCTCGGCGGTCAATGGGGTGATGGGGCCCTTCGAGCGGCTGCGGGCGGCGCTGGAGCGGCCGGGGGAGGAGCCGGCCGACGCGTCCCTGATGGAGCCGCCCGGCCGGGAGCAATGGAACTACGTCACCTTCTGCGGCACTTGAGGGCGCCGGCCGGGGCGCGGGGCTGGCGGCGCGGCAGCGGGAAGGGGGCGTTACGGGGGAAACCGGCGGTTTCCCCTGTCCCCTGTGGATGTGCTCAGGGTGCGGAGGGCGAGGACGCGCGCTCGATCCAGGCCATCGCTTGCTGCACGACCCCGAAGCTGCGAAGGGCGATCTCGCCGGTCCGGGGCACGGCGTCGTCGGCGTAGATGCGCCAGCGCAAGGCGGCGCCGGCGCGCACGAGCGCGAGGTTGGCGGCGTGGATGCTGACGTAGACGGTGAAGCAGAAGATCTCTTGGCTGGGGAAGAGCGGGACGGGGTGGTAGCGGAAAAACGTGATGTGGCCCGGGGTTTGGCTGTAGTGCGCGCCGGCTTCGGCGACCGTGCGGGCGCGGACCTCCTTGCCGACGAAGGGGCGCGGGACGGCGATGTCGGCGCCGACGTGGTGCGCGAGGGTGCGGCCCTGGTTGGTGAGGAAGGTGCGAAAGCCGATGAAGACCTTGGGGCCGCGCGGGTCCGTCGTGATGCGCTCGGGCGGGCCGTAGGGGCCGACGCGGGTGAGCTCGACCTGCGGGTGGCGGCTGCGGCGCAGGACGTCCTGAACGTGGACGTGGCCCATCGGACGGGACTTCCCGGCGATGCGCAGGTAATAGCGGTGGTCGATGGACTGGTGCGGCGCGTCCTCGGAGGCGGGGATCTCGACGACGTAGACGGCGTGGCCGGGGCGGAGGAGGGTGGCGCCGGGCGCGCCCGCGGGGACCTCGAAGACGTTGAAGCGGCCGAGGCGCGGGTTGACGAGGCCGGGGATGATGTCCTCGAGCCAGGAGCGGGTGCCGCCGGGCTTGAGGCGCGCGGGGATGCCGCCGTCGATGCGCCCGTGGTCGTCGATGCCCAGGAAGATGGCGCCGCCCGCGCCGTTGGCGAAGGCGCCGACCTGCTTGGAGAGGGCGTCGTGGAAGCCGCCGGCCAGCTCCCGGCCGTCCCAGATCCAGCCCGAAGACTTGAACTCCTGGAAGTCAAACTCGTAGGGCGCCAGCTCGGCGAGGCGGGTCTCGGTCCACGGCTCGTCGCTGGGGCGGAACATGGGGCGGCGGCCTCAGGGGCGGGCGGTGGGGATGGCTTCGGTGCCGCAGGCTGGATCGCCCGGACTGCCGCAGCACGCGATGATTTCGGCGATGTCGTCTCCCCACACGGCGTCCCAGGCGGCCTCGGTGCCCGCGGCGCCGGGGGGCATCCAGTGGCTCGCCGGGAAGGCGGCCGCGCTGTCGCTGACCGGGTAGAAGCCGGCATCTCCCGTGCTGTAGCGCGCGAAGGCGCCGCAAGTCCCGCCCGTGCCGATGCGGTGGCAGGCCACGCAGCCGTTGCCGGCGGGGTTGAGGTGGCGGAGGTCCTTCTCCCACGCGCGGAAGGCCCGGCCGACGACGACGTAGGGCGCGTCGCGCCCGCCGCCCGGCGGGACGAGGGTGCGGGATGGGTCGAGCGGGTGGCGCGCCTGGTCGATCCACGGGGAGTGGATCCACGGGTCGTTGTCGTGGCAGCGGTGGCAGGCGATGCCGGCGGTGCTGCCGGGCGGAAGCCAGAACGCCTCGGCCGTCGGGGCGCCGGGCGGCGTGTCTTCGGGCGGCTCGAGCGGGGCGGGGGCGCGGGTCCAGGGCTCTGTGGGGAAGGCCTGGAAGAAGCAAGTCTCGCCAGTGCTTTTGCGGTGCCCGATCATCGCGATGTCCCCGAACACCCCGCCGGTCGGCCCCGGGGACACGGTGTTGCGGCGGCACGTGAAGACCCAGTCGACGTCCGGGTCCTCCCGGCCGTCCCAGGTGCGACCCGTCTTGTGGCCGACCCGAGAGTACGCGATGCAGTTGCCGGTGAGCATGACCGGCTTGTCGCAGCGGAGGTCGTCGCGGGCGTCGGCGGGCCCGACCGGGACACCGCCGATGGTGATGGGCACCTCGACCGCGTCCTCCATGCAGTCGAAGCCGGGCACCGGCCCGAGGGCCACGCCGCACTCCTGCGTGAAGCCGCGGAGGGTGCGGGGTGGGTCCGTCACGGGTGGGGCGGGCGCGGGCGCGGGCGGGCCACCGGTGTCGGCGGCGAGCGGCGCGGGGGCCAGGCCGTCCCCTGGGGATGGACGGGGGTCGCAGGCGGACGCGAGCAGCGCCGCCGCGGCCGCCAGAATGGAGACGGCGAAGCGATGGCGGTGAATCATCCCCAGAAGCCCTTTTTGGCGGGAGTAGGCGCCGCGGCGGGCGGCGGGGCGGACGGCGGGGCGGGCTGGCTGGGGGCGGCAGGCGCGGCGCCGCCGATGGGCGCCGGGATGAGCCGCGGGTTGGTGAGGTAGCGCAGCGCTTCGTCGTAGGTGATGCGCCCGGCCTCGAAGAGCTCGCGCACGCTGTGGTCCATCGTGATCATGCCGTCGCGGCGGGCGCCCTCCATGATGGAGCGCGCCTGGTGGAGCTTGGCGTCCCGGATGAGCGCGCGGATGGCGCTGGTGGCGACGAGGACCTCGAAGGCGCCGACCCGCCCGGTGCCGTCGCGCCGCACGAGCAAGCGCTGGCTCACGACGCCGAGCAGGGCGCCGGCGAGTTGCGCGCGGATCTGCGCCTGCTGGTGGCTGGGGAAGACGTCGATCATGCGGTCCACCGCCTGCACGGCGTCGTTGCTGTGCAGGGTGGCGAGCACGAGATGGCCCGTCTCGGCGGCGGTGATGGCGGCGGAGATGGTCTCCAGATCGCGCATCTCGCCCACGAGGATGACGTCGGGGTCTTGGCGGAGCACGTAGCGCAAGGCCGACGAGAAGGAGCCGGTGTCGGCGCCGACCTCGCGCTGGTCGATCGTGGCCATCACGCTCGCGTGAACGTACTCGATCGGGTCCTCCACCGTCAGGATGCGGCAGGACCGCGTGCGGTTGATGCGGTCCACGAGGCAGGCGAGGGTGGTGGACTTGCCCGCGCCGGTGGGGCCGACCACGAGCAGCAGCCCTTGGGGCCGGGTGCCGAGCTCGAGCAGGGTTTCGGGGATGCCGAGATCGCCCGGGCGGGGCACGACGCTCGGGATGGCCCGGAAGGCGGCGGCCATGCGCCCTTGCTGGAAGTAGGCGTTGACGCGGAAGCGCCGGCCGTCGTCCACCGCGAGGGCGAAGTCGATCTCCCGCTCCAGCTCGTAGGTGGTGCGTTGCCGGGCCGACAGGATGCTGAGCAGCAGGGTGCGCAGGTCGGCGTCGGTCAGCACCCGGTCGCCCAGCGGCTCGAGCACGCCGGAGATGCGCAGGATGGGCGGGCGCCCCACGGCGAGGTGGAGGTCCGAGGCGCGGTAGTGGTCCACCGCGCGCAGCAGCCGCCGCATGTCGAGGCCCTCGTCGGCGAGGCCCTCGTCCGGCGTGAGGCGAGCGGTGCCGGTGCGCATTCCGCGGGCCGCGAGCGCGAACTCCTCGGGCTGGGTGGACGCGGCGAGGGCGGCTTCGTAGCTGACCTCGCCGGCGCGGTGGAGCTGGAGCAGGCTCGCCGTGAAGCTGCGCAGCCCGGGGCCGGCGAGGGTGCGCAGCAAGTCCGAGAGGTCGTCCGTGCGCTGCTCGCGCAGGAGGCGGGCCACGGCGGGCGTGACGGTGAGCAGCTCGCAGACGAGGGCGCGGCCGCCGGCGGTGCGCGGCACGAGGCGCTGGCTCAAGACGCCGCGGAGACAGAGGCTGAGGTCGTGGGCGACCTCGAGGCGGCGCCCCTCCGGGAACGCGGTGAGCAGGCGCTGCACCGTTTGCACCGCGTCGGTCGTGTGCAGGCTGGCGAGCACAAGGTGGCCGGTCATCGCCGCTTGGATGGCGACCTCCATGGCCTCGGCGTCTCGCAGCTCGCCGATGACGATGACGTCTGGCGATTGCCGCAGCACCTGCCGCAGCGCCCGCGACCACGAGCGGGTGTCGGCCCCGACCTCCCGCTGCACGACGCGGGAGCGCAGGTCCGTGTGCACGAACTCGATCGGGTCCTCCACGCAGACGACGTGGGCCGCGCGCGTCTCGTTGATGTGGTGGACGAGCGCGGCGAGCGTGGTGGACTTGCCCGAGCCGGTGGAGCCCGTGATGAGCACGAGGCCGCGGCTCAACCCGGCGAACTCCACGGCCTCCGCGGGGATGCCGAGGCTCGCCGGGGCCAGCGCGCCCGACGGGACCGGGCGGGCGACCAGCGCGGGCCGCCCTTGCTGGCGGCTCAGGTTGCAGCGCAAGCGCGCGCCGTCGGGGGCGGACCAGCCGAAGTCGAGGTCCCCGTCGGTGGCGAAGGCCTCACGCTGCGCCGGCGTGAGCGCGAGGGCGAGGAAGGCGTCCAGCTCGAAGCGGGTGGTGGGGCCATGGCCAGGCGCCGGGCGCAGGGCGCCGTCCACGCGCATCTGCGGCACCCGGCCTTCGAGGAGGAAGAGATCCGAGGCGCCGTGGGCGCGCAGCGAGACCAGCAGCTCGGCGAGGGCCGGGAGCGGCAGGCCGACCGACATGGCTAGCCCCACCGCCCGATCGGGGGGACGCGCGGCGCGGCGGCCACGCCGTCGCAGTCCTGGTCGATGCCGTCGCCAGGCGGATCGTCCACCAGCGGCCGGATCGTGGCGTCGGCGTCGTTGCAGTCCCCGCGGTTGCTCACCCAGCCGGGACCGGGGGAGGCACACGCCTCCCGGACCACCGCGGGATCCCCGGAGCCGTCGCCGTCGGCGTCTTGGAACCAGTCGCGGGCGTTCCAGGCGTCGTCGTCGATGATGCCGTCGCAGTCTTCGTCGATGCCGTTGCAGGACTCCCGGCGGTCCGGGTTGTAGACGGGGTTGTCGTCGGCGCAGTCCGCCCCGCCCGCAAAGTCGGCGTCGAAGCCGTCCCCGTCGGCGTCGAAGTCGGAGCTGCCGTCACAGTCCTGGTCGACGCCGTCGTACCAGACCTCGTCCGCCCCCGGGCGGACCGCGGCGGCGCCGTCGTCGCAGTCGTCGTCGTTGGACACGGCGCCCGCGGGCGCGCTGCACTGGGCGGTGGCGGCCGCCGGGTCCCCGTAGCCGTCGGCGTCGGCGTCGGCATACCAGGTGGGCGCGCCGCTGGCGTCCTCGTCCACTTCGCCGTCGCAGTCGTCGTCTGCTTCGTTGCAGCGCTCGTCCGCCCCCGGCGCGATGGCGGCGGTGGAGTCGTCGCAGTCGAGCGGGTTGTCGACGTGCCCCTCGGGCTGCGCACAGGCGACGCGCGGGTACGGGGCGGCGCCGAAGCCGTCGCCGTCGGCGTCGGCGTACCAGGTCGGGGCGTCCGTCGAGGTGGGGCCGTCCGCCACGCCGTCGCAGTCGTCGTCCCGGCCGTTGCAGACCTCGGCCACCCCGGGCCGCACGCCGGGATCGCTGTCGTCGCAATCGGTGCGGGTGTCGAAGCCGTCGCCATCGGCGTCTGCGGCGCCCGTATCGCCGTCGTCGGGGCGGCCGGCGCAGGACCCGAGCCACAGCGGAAGGAGGAAGGGGACGAGCAGGCGTCGCATCGAGGCTCCGCGGGGAGGGTGGCGGGTCGGCGCCCCCGACCGCCATCCGGGACTATTCCATGCGGGCGGTCCACGCCTGCGGGCGGCTACGGGGGCCGTTGCGGGCGGTGCCCACGAGGCTGCCGCCCTGGACCTGCGCCTCCAGGACCCAGCCAGCGCCGTCTTCTTCGGCGAGGCGCAGCCGCCCGTCGTCGCCGACTGCGCCCACCAGCTCGACCCGCTGGATGGAGTTGCCCCCTTGCTGGACTTGGAAGGACGCCCGCACCCGCGCGCCGCCGCCCTCGATGCGCACCAGGAGCGCGCGGCCATCGAGGCGGCCCTGCCAGGTGCCGGCGACGGCCGGCGGAGCGGGCGGCGGGGCCTCGGGCGGTGCGG
>JBEIVK010000947.1:0-1644 GCA_040373935.1 Alphaproteobacteria bacterium | reverse complement strand
CGGGCGTCGGGCGCAAGAACGTAAACGACTGGCAGCGACCACGCACCGTGTCGGGCAGGCGGTGCGGCTCGGTCGTGCAGAGAATGAAGATCACGTGCGGCGGCGGCTCCTCCAGCGTCTTCAGGAGCGCGTTGAACGCGCCCTTGGACAGCATGTGGACCTCGTCCACGATGTACACCTTGCGGCGCCCGCGCTGCGGCAGGTAGCGCACGGCGTCGCGCAGCTCCCGGACATCGTCCACGCTGTTGTTGGACGCGCCGTCGATCTCGATGACGTCCGGGCTGTTGCCCGCGAGGATCTCCACGCACGACGCACACACGCCGCAGGGCGTCGCGGTCGGCCCTTGCTCGCAGTTGAGCGCCCGCGCCATCACGCGCGCGGCGGTCGTCTTGCCCACCCCGCGGGCGCCCGTGAAGAGCAACGCGTGATGGATGCGCCCGAGCGTCAGCGCGTTTTGGAGGGTGCGGGTGACGTGCGTCTGCCCGGCGATGTCCTCAAAGGTGTTCGGACGCCACTTCCGGGCGATGGCGACGTAGCTCAGGGCCCACCTCGGTGCAGCGAAGGCTCCCCACGGGGGTGGTGGCCGGGCACCCTCGTGCCCTCCGACGACCGACACCGTTGCTTCCTTCCGGACCTGGCGGGGTTCACGGGGCCGCAGTCACGAGGACCCGACCACCACCGCCGTGGGGAGCGACCCACCCCCGCGCTGCCGCAGGGGTGGGCCAAATGGCGGAGAGGGCGGGATTCGAACCCGCGGTACCTTGCGGTACACATGATTTCCAGTCATGCACCTTCGACCACTCGGTCACCTCTCCAAGACAAAGATGGGCGGCGGAACGGACGGAGGTGTGGCGGAGAGGGTGGGATTCGAACCCACGGTACCTTGCGGCACAACAGATTTCGAGTCTGCCGCCTTCGACCACTCGGCCACCTCTCCTGAACACACCCCGACCGTCAGCCGGAAGAGCCGGCTGCCCGCCGTCGAACCATCCGGAGATCCCGAAAGAACGCGCGCAGGATTCCCGCGCACGCCTCGGATTCGACACCTGCCACCACCGGGAACCGGTGGTTGAGCCCCGGATGCGCGCTCAAGTCCGCGAGCGTGCCCAAGAAGCCGCCCTTCGGATCTGCACACCCGTAGACACACGCACCCACCCGCCCGAGCACCATGGCGCCCGCGCACATCGGGCACGGCTCCAAGGTGACGTACACGGTGCAAGCATCCAAGCGCCAGTCGCCCAACAGCGCCGCCGCCGCCCGCATCGCGAGCAACTCGGCGTGCGCCGTGGGGTCCTTGTCGAGCAGGCGGCGGTTGTGCGCGCGGGCGAGGACTTCGCCGTTGGCCACCACCACCGCGCCGACGGGGACTTCTCCCAACGCCGCAGCGACCCGCGCCTCTGCCAGGGCTTCAAGCATGAAGCGCTGGTGGGACGCCGTGTCTGACATCTCCAGATCGTCCTGACCCGTCAAAGAGCAGCCGGTGTCCCGGCACCCGGAGCGGTTATTCCCCGGGCCGCTCCCTGTCAACCGCCTCAGGCCGCCCACCCATGCGCACCGCCGCGATCACCGCCGCCCTCCAAGCCCGCGCCCAGGCGTGGCTCCGCGGCGCGCTCGCGTCCCGCGCCGCCCCCTTCTCGGCCGCCG
>JBEIVK010000580.1:0-3052 GCA_040373935.1 Alphaproteobacteria bacterium | reverse complement strand
CGGCGCGGAGCGCCGGCACGGAGGCCGCAGGCCGACCGCGGCGGGGGGCCGGTGCCGGGCGCAGCCCGGCAGGCGCCCGACGTCCGTTGGGCGGGCTGTCCTGGCGGCGGGCGCGGGGGCGTGGCAAGGGGATGGGCCGGGAGGGCGGGATGATCGCGCGGGAGCAGGTGGAGGCCATCCGCGAGCGGTTGGACATCGTGTCGGTGGTGCAGCAGGTGGTCACCCTTCAGAAGAAGGGGAACTCCTGGATGGGATTGTGCCCGTTTCACCAAGAAAAGAGCCCGTCGTTCTCGGTGGTGCCGCACAAGGGCATCTTCCACTGCTTCGGCTGCGGGGAGGGCGGCGACGTCTTCAAGTTCGTGATGAAGCACCGGGGCGTGGGGTTTTTTGAGGCGGTGAAGGAGCTGGGGCAGCAGGTCGGCGTCGCGGTGGATGAGCGGGAGCTGGGCGAGGACGAGCGGAAGCGGCTGCGTGCGCGGGCGGACTTGGTGGAGGTGAACAGCCTTGCGGCCTCGTTTTTCCATGGCGCGCTGCTCACGCGCGCGGACGCGGCGCCGGCCCGCGCCTACCTGGCGAAGCGCGGGCTGTCCGAGGAGACGATCAGTCGGTACAAGCTGGGCTTCGCGCCGGAAGGCTGGGACGCGCTGCTGACGGCCTTGCACAAGGAGGGGGTGCCGCCGGAGCTGGTGGCGCACGCGGGCTTGGCGAAGCGGCGAGAGGGTCGCAGCGGCTTTTTCGACTTGTTCCGCGGCCGGCTGATGATCCCCATCGAGGACGTGCGCGGGCGAATCGTGGCCTTTGGCGGGCGCATCCTGCCGGAGTTCGAGGACCCGGCGCGGCCCTCCCCGAAGTACGTGAACAGCCCGGAGACGGAGCTCTACAAGAAGTCCAACGTGCTCTACGGACTGTCTCAGGCGCGCAGCGAGGTGCAGCGCAAGGGCCGGGCGCTCGTGGTGGAGGGCTACTTCGACGTGCTGTCCTTGCACCAGGCGGGCTTTCGCGAGGCGGTGGCGACCTGCGGCACGGCGCTCACGCCGGAGCACATGCGCGTCCTGCAAACCTTGACGCAAACGGTATTCTCGCTGTTTGATCTGGACGAGGCCGGCGAGCGCGCGGCGGTGCGCAGCCTGCCGCTGTTCTTGGAGGCGGGCATTCAGCCGCACCGCATCGTCTCGCCCGACGGCAAGGACCCGGACGAGCTGATTCAGTCCTTCGGCGGCGCGCACTTCGAGGAGCTCATCCGGCGCTCGGAGCCGGTGCTGGACCTGGTCATCCGCCGGGCGCGCGAGCGGCATGGGCGCGGCGCGGGCGCGTTGGACTTGCTCCTCGCCGAGCTGGCGCCGATCCTCCGCCTGTACCGGGGCGCGGCGCGGGCGGCGGTGGTCAACCAGGTGGCGAGTCGCTTCATGGTGCCTGCGGCGGCGGTGGCCGAGCGTCTGGGAGACGCGGCGCCGCCGGCAGACCGGCGGGTGGCGCCGCCGCCACGCTGGACGGGGACCAAGGACCTCAACCAGCTGCTGTGGCTGCTCATCCACCATCCGCACGCGGCCGCCGGCGCGGTGGTGACGCTCCCAGACCCGGGGCTGCTCTCGCCGCGGCACTCGGTGCACCGGGCCGTGGCGATGCTGCTGCGCGGGGACCCGCTGCCCGTGGTGTTGGACGCGGTGGATGACGCAGACCTGGCCACCATTCTGCGCGCCGCGGCGTCTCGGGAGGGCCTCTTCGAGGCGGC
This sequence comes from Alphaproteobacteria bacterium, assembly GCA_040373935.1. Lineage (GTDB taxonomy): Bacteria > Myxococcota_A > UBA796 > UBA796 > UBA2385 > JBEIVK01. Next base: position 1,320 of record JBEIVK010000580.1, on the reverse strand, counting down.
GACGGCCGAGGCCGCGGCGTGGCAGATCGTCCTGCGCCTCCGGGAGGGAGACTTGGACCGCCGGATCGCGGAGAACGCGGAGCGCATGGACGCCGCCGTGCGCGCCGGGGATACGGAGGCCAAGCTGGCGGTGTTGCGGGAGCGGGGCGCTTTGCAGGCCGAGAAACGGGCGCTGCAAGAGGCGCGCCGCTCGCCGGGGCCACGCTAGACCGTGCATTCTCGTCGACGATCGAATAGCAAGGGGTTGACAACCGGCGCGATCTTCTGTTTGGCACGGGGCCCCGTGCGCGGAGGACGGGTGGGGCGCGTCCAGGGAGCTGCATGATGAAGGACAAGGACCTGAAGGAGGTCCAGACGCTCGTCGACATCGGCAAGCAGCGGGGCTTCGTGACGGAGGAGGAGGTGTCCACCCTTCTGCCGACGCACCTGATCTCGCCCGAAGAGTTCGACGACCTCCTGATCATGTTTTCGGATCTCGACATCGAGGTGGTGCGCCAGGCGCGCCGCCGCGAGGCCGAGGAGCGTCGTTTTGGCCCGGCGCCAGAGTCGCCCGATGAAGGGCGCGCGCCCCGCGCGGACGACATCGCCCAGGCGCGCAGCAACGACCCGGTTCGGATGTACCTGCGGGGCATGGGCAGCGTGCCGCTGCTGTCGCGCGAGGGAGAGATCGAGATCGCCCGCCGCATCCAGGAGGGCGAGGAGATCGTCGAGGGTCAGCTTCTCACGTCGCCCTACGTGCTGAAGCTCGTGGGCGCGATGGCCGAAGACGAAGACGAGCGGGTGCAGAAGGCCATCAAGGGCGGCAAGAAGCCGCGTCGCTTCCGCACCTCCGATGGCCACACCTACGAAGACCTCCTCGGCGCGTTGCGCGCGCTGGTGGACAAGCGCCTGGACTTGCTGCGCGAGGCGGGGCGCACCCGCGCGCAGAAGCGCCGCGACGAGATCGACGCCGAGCTGGCCACCGTCGGCGCCGAGATGTTGCGCCTCGCGCGCTCCGTGGAGATCCAGAAGCGCACCCTCATCGACGCCTGCGGCGACGTGAAGCGCGCCTGGGAGGAGATCCGCCGCTGTGACAAAGAGGTGGAGGACGTCTCCCGCGAGGCCGGGGTGCCGGTGTCGGACTTGCGCCGGATGATCCGCAAGGTCCGCCGCACCCCGGAGCGCGGTGGCAAGGCGCTCATCGAAGAGACGGGGCTGGAGGAGGACACCTGGGCGGACTTTGACTCCCGCGTGCGCCGCCAGCTGCGGCGCATCCGCAAGGTGGAAGAGCGCATCGGCGTCGAGCGCGACATCCTGCGCGAGCTCGCGCGCGAGACGCGG
>JBEIVK010000390.1:0-4285 GCA_040373935.1 Alphaproteobacteria bacterium | reverse complement strand
CGCCTCGCTGAGAAGAAGCGCGGTGCGCGGCGCGTAATGGGCCGGAAGCACGCCCGGCGCGCGGCGCTCCCCGGCGACGAGGGCGCGGCCGAGCACGGCCTCGATGGCCTCCACGGGCACGCCGCCCGGCCGCAGCAAGGCGGGCGTGTCCCCCGCGAGGTCCACGATGGTGGACTCCACCCCGACGGCGCACGCGCCACCGTCCAGGACCGGGACGGCCGCGCCCAGCTCGGCCTCGACGTGGGCGGCGGTGGTGGGGCTGACCCGGCCAAAACGGTTGGCCGACGGGGCCGCGAGCCCGCCGCCGGTCTCCGCGATGAGGGCGCGCGTGAGCGGGTGGGACGGCACCCGCAGCCCGACCGTGTCGAGCCCGCCCGTGACCTCATCGGGCACGCCGGCCCGCCGCGGCAGGACGAGCGTGAGCGGCCCGGGCCAGAACGCGGCGGCGAGGGCGGCGGCCGCGGGCGGGACGGCGGCGGCCCAGCGCGGGAGCTCGCCGGCGTCTGCGAGGTGCACGATGAGCGGGTGATCCACCGGGCGGCCCTTCGTGGCGAACACGCGCCGCACGGCGACAGGGTCTGACGCGACCGCCGCGAGCCCATAGACCGTCTCCGTCGGGACAGCGACAATGCCGCCCGCCCGCAGGATTCGCGCTGCCTCGTCCGCTGCGACCCGCATCGTTCCCCCGCGCCTGCTAACCTGCGCGCTCCGCCGGAGCCGCGCCCGCATGAAGGTCCAGATCCACGATCTCCTCCACTTCGCCGTCCAGAACCGCGCCTCGGACATCCACGCCGCGGCCGGGGAGGTGCCTGCGGTGCGCATCGACGGCGCCATCCGCCGCCTGGAGCTGGGCCCGCTGTCCCAAGACGAGTGCAAGCGCCTCGCCTACTCCATCATGAACGAAAAGCAGAAGACCATCTTCGAAAACAAGCTGGAGATCGACTTTTCCATCGGCCTCAAGGGCCTCGCGCGCTTCCGGGTCAACGTCTTCACCCAGGCGCGCGGCATCGGGATGGTGCTGCGCCAGATCCCCTCCAAGGTGCTGACGCTGGAGGAGATCGGCGCGCCCAAGGTGTTTCGGTCCATCGCCGAGCTCAAAAAGGGCCTCGTGCTCCTCACGGGCCCGACCGGCTCGGGCAAGTCGACGACGCTCGCGGCGATGATCGACCACATCAACAAGACCCGCCACGAGCACATCTTGACCGTCGAGGACCCGGTCGAGTTCGTGCACACGCCGGACAAGTGCATCATCAACCAGCGCGAGATCGGCGCGCACACGCTGTCGTTCTCGGCGGCCTTGCGCTCGGCACTCCGGGAAGACCCGGATGTCATCCTCGTGGGCGAGCTGCGCGACCTCGAGACCATCTCCCTCGCGCTGACGGCGGCGGAGACGGGCCACCTCGTCTTCGGGACGCTGCACACCAACTCGGCCCCCGAGACCATCGACCGCGTGATCGACGCCTACCCGCACGAACAGCAGGCCCAGGTGCGCACGATGCTGTCCACCGCGCTGATGGCCGTCATCACGCAAGCGCTGCTGCCGAAAGCCGCGGGGCCGGGCCGCGTCGCCGCCCACGAGATCATGATGGTCAACCCGGCCGTCCGAAACCTCATCCGCGAGAACAAGCTCCACCAGATCCCGTCCTCCATGCAGGCGGGCCGCGGCGAGGGCATGCAGACGATGGAGATGGCGCTGCGAGAGTTGGCCCTGCGGCGTCACATCACGCGAGAGGTGGCCATCAACCACTGCAACAACCCGAGCCTCTTCGACGACGAGGACGCGCGGCGCCGCTCCATGATGGGGCCGCCGCGATAGCGAGCGGGCGGGAGGGCGCATGCAGGTTCGCGTGAATGGCGAGGAGCACGAGCTTCCGGAAGGGTGCACGGTGGCCGCGCTGCTGGAGGCGCACGGGCTGCGGCGAGACGGCGTGGCGGTGGCGGTCAACGGCGCGGTGGTGCCGCGCAGCCGGCACGCCGACACGACGCTTGCCGGGGGAGACCGCGTGGAAGTGCTGACCGCGGTGGGTGGCGGCTGAGCGCCGGGGCCGCCCTCAGGGGGTGGTGAGGGTGGCGGCCGGATCCACCGCGGTGCGGCCGTCGAGGATGGCGTCCATCGCGGCGTCGCCGCGGGCGTGGCGCCGCACGAAGGCGTGGGCGTAGGTGTTGACGATGGCAAAGCCACGGGCCGGGTCGATCAGCGCGTCGCCCCCGCCGTCGAGGGCGCCGGAGAAGTCGGTGAAGACGTTGTGGCCGCCGCCCGCGAGGTCCACGCGCGCGCGCGGTGTGGCCTCGAGCGCGTCCCAGATCGGGCCGCCGTCCTGGCCGGGGTCCTCCCCGCCGAGCAACAGCAAGAAGGGGCGCTGGAGGGTGCCCAGGCCGGCGCCGAACAGGGCGAAGTCTCCCGGCGCCATGCTCGCGACGGCGGCGATGCGCGGCTCGTCGAAGCCCGCGGCGAAGGCTGCCTCCAACGCCGGGGACCAGGTGGAGCAGAAGTCGGCCGGGCCGGTGCCCGCGGCGCAGGCGGGGCCGAGGGCCGCGAGGTCATGGGTGGCGCCGGCCGCGGCGTGCAGCGTGTACCCGCCAAAGCTGTGGCCGAACGCGACGACGGGCGCCGCGGCGTCGATGGGCAGGCCGAGCCCCGGGGCCGCGTCGAGCACCGCGCGGAGGTCGAGCGGGCGCCACGCGTAGATCTCCGTGGTGCGCCGGGGGCCATCGGCCAGGGTGTTGCCCGTGTGATCGGGCGCCAGCACGACATGGCCGTGGCTCGCGAGGTGGTGGGCGAGGAAGCTCGACGCCTCGGCGAAGCCCTGGTGGCCGTGGCTGTACAGCACGAGCGGGAAGGCGCCCGGCGCCACGGGCGCGCCCGCGACTGCGCCCGAGCGCAAGAACGCACCGTTGTAGCGGATTTCGGCCCCAGAGGTGCCCGCCGTGGACGGGTACCAGGCGGCGAGGCGGAGGCGACGGGCGCTCCCGCCCAGCGGCTCTGTGTAGACGACCTCCTGGACGGCATAGCCGACGCCGTGCGGCCCCGGAGCACCCAGCGCGGCGACGGACCAGGGCGCGGCCGCGGACCCGTCTCCCGTGTCTCCCCCCTTGGGCCCGCAGGCGGCTCCAAGGGCCAGGGCAACGGCGGCACACAACGAGCGACGGCCTGCGGACATGGCGTGGACCCCTCGGCCGCCCAAGGGTAGCCTGCGCGGCGGGAGGGCGGGACATGAAGCAGCGGGCCATCGCGGCGGCCGTGGCGGGGGCGCTGGGCTGCAGCGGCGCGGCCAGCCGGCCCGCCCCCACGCCCATCCCCGGCGACGCGCGGGCCTGGGCCGCGGCGTCCGCCGCGCTGCCCCGCGGCCTGTCCGACCTCGCGCGCGGGCCCGACGGCGCGTGGTGGGCCCCGGCCGAGCGCCATGGCGGCGTGTTCCGGCTGGAGCCGCAGCCCGACGGCGTGCTCGGCGCCGGCGAGGCCCTGCCGTGGGCGGGCGCGCCCCCCGCCGAGGACCGCGAGGCCCTCGCGTTCGGCGCGGACGGCCGGGTCTGGTTCGGGCTGGAGGCCCACGAGAGCGGGGCGGAGGCCGAGGCCCTGCTCGCGGCGGTGGTCGAGGGCGGGCGCCTCGTGCCCGGCGCGCGGGTCTCCCTCCCGTGGGCGCCCTTCGGCGTGCGGGGCGAAGACAACCACGGCATCGAGGCCCTCTGCGGGCTGGACGGCGGCTGGGTGGCCGTCGCCGAGCGCCGCCTCGCCGACGGCACGGCGCCGGCCTGGTGGGTCTCGGCCGCGGGTGCCGTCACGCCCCTCCGCCTGCCCCTGCCGCCCGGGCGCGCCGTCCCTTCCGCCCTCGCGTGCGCCCGCGGGCCCGACGGGCGCCGGGCGCTCACGCTGCTCATCCGCCACTACGGCGCGGCCGCCCTCGTCCACCTCGACTGGCCGGACGGCGGCGCGCCCGCGCTGCGCGCCACGGAGGACCTCACGCGCCGCTGGGCCGTGCCCCTCAACCTCGAAGGGCTGGGCCAGGGCGATGGCGGGGGCTGGCTGCTGCTCACCGACAACGACTCCGGCGGGCTCGCCGGTCCCACGCAGCTCATCGACTGGACGCCCACACGGTGATCCACTCCGCGTGCGGGCTGTGCGGGAACGCGTCCACCGCGGCGATCTCTCCCAAGACATAGCCAGCCTCGCCGAGCGCCGGCAGGTCCCGCGCCAGCGCGCCCGCCGCGCAAGACACCAGCACCAGCCGGGCCGGCGGGCGGGCCAGGCCGGCGAGCACCGCGGGCAGGCGCGCGCCCAGCCCGG
>JBEIVK010000430.1:0-3963 GCA_040373935.1 Alphaproteobacteria bacterium | reverse complement strand
GTAGCGCACGCCGTCGCCGTCTTGGGCCTTGGCCTCCCAGGCGCCGTAGGCCGGCCCCGCCGGCACCAGCTTGTCGTGGCCGTGGCCGATGAGGTCTGCGCGGCCCCACGCCACCAGCGCTTCGCGGACGTGCGGCGCCTCCTCTTTCTTCCAGTAGAACAGCAGCGCGCGCTGCCGGCTTCGCTCGCGGGCGCCCCGGGCGACGGCCACCGGCTCTTTGGTGTACGGGTCCTTGCCGGAGACGTACATCGCCGTGGCGAGGGTGGCCGGCGTCGGCATGAACATCTGGACCTGCCGCGGGCGAAGGCCGTTCTTTTTCATGTAGAGCGCGAGGTCGATGCACTCTTGGGGGCCCGTCCCCGGGTGCGCGCACTGGAAGTAGGGGACCAGGTATTGCTCCTTGCCGGCCTTCTCGTTGGCCTCCTTGAAGCGCCGCATGAACTCGCTGAAGTAGCCGATGGCGGGCTTTTTCATGCGGTCGAGCGCGCCCGGCGCGGCGTGCTCCGGCGCGACGGAGAGCTGGCCCGGGGTGTGGTGCAGCGCAAGCTCTTCGACGAACTCCGGGGAGAGGGCCGCGAGGTCGTAGCGAATGCCGGAGTTCACATAGACCCGCTTGACGCCCGGCACGGCCCGCGCCGCGCGCAGGAGGTCGATGTAGGGCTGATGGTCCGTGCCGTAGTGCTTGCAGCGGACGGGGTGCAGGCAGCTCACGCGCCGGCAGACCTTGTTGGCCTCCTCGCTCGTGCAGCGCATGTGGAACATGTTGGCCGTCGGGCCGCCGAGGTCCGAGATGGTGCCGGAGAAGCCGGGGCGCGCCGCGAGGCTCTCGACCTCCCGCAGCACGCTCTCGGCGCTGCGCGACACGACGTCCTTGCCCTGGTGGATGGTGAGCGCGCAGAACGAGCAGCCGCCCGAGCAGCCGCGGTTGACGGTGACGCTGCCTTCGATGCTCTGCAGCGCGGGAACGGGGGCGCGGTAGCAGGGGTGCGGCGCGAAGGCGTAGGGCAGCTCGTGCAGGCGGTCGAACTCCTCGGTCGTGAGCGGGGCGGCGGCCGGCGTCTGCACCACCCAGCGCTCGCCGTGCTGCTGCACCAGCGTGCGCCCGCAGGACGGATTGCTCTCCCGGTACATGAGCACGGTGAGCTGGTTGAAGGCGTCCGGGCTCGCGCGGCACTCGTCCAGGCTCGGCAGCGCCAGCACGTCCGGCCCCGTGGGCGGCTGCTCCTTGGCGCCCAGCGCGTAGCAGATCCCAGGGATGTCCCGGCATTCCTTGATGGACCGCCCGGCGGCGAGGCGCTCGGCGATGGCGAGGACCTGGCGCTCGCCCATCCCGTAGACCACGAGGTCTGCCTTGGCCTCCAGCAAGATCGACCCGCGGATCTTCTCCTGCCAGAAGTCGAAGTGCGCGAGGCGGCGCAGGCTCGCCTCGATGCCGCCCGCGACGACCGGCACCCCGGGAAACGCCTGCTTGATGCGGGAGGTGTAGGGGATGGTCGCGCGGTCGGGGCGGCGGCCCACCTCGCCGCCGGGCGTGTAGGCGTCGTGGGTGCGCAGGCGGCGCGACGCCGTGAACTTGTTGACCATCGTGTCCATGTTGCCGGCCGTCACGCCAAAAAAGAGGCGAGGGCGGCCCAAGGCGGCGAAGGACGCCGGGTCCGTCCAGTCCGGTTGGGCGAGCAGGCCGACGCGGTAGCCGTGGGCCTGGAGCCAGCGGCCGATGGCGGCCACGCCCCAGGCCGGGTGGTCCACGTAGGCGTCGCCGGTGACGAGGATGATGTCGAGCGGCTCCGGTCCGGCCTCTTCGGCGGTCATGGGCAGGAAGGAGGTCATGGCGGGTCCGGGGTTGGGCCGGAGGTCCTAACCGTCGCGGCGCGGGGTGAAATCTCTCCAGGACTCCTTCAGGTCCGGTGTCGCCAGTCCGTTACCCAACCAGCACCCGCGAAGGGGCCAGCCGCATCGCCGGCGGCTGGGCGCGGGCGCGGCGGTGCCCTGTGCGGGGATCGCCGCTGTGTGACCGCAGACACGATCTGTATCCCTGAAGATACGGTCTCGGCGTCTGGCTGGGGATACACGGCCGGGTGTGCGCGCCGGGCGGGAACTCCGGGAAGATCCGCAGGGCAGCCTGGACATCGGTGCGCAGGCGCCGCGTCGACGGACGCCGCGACGGGTCTGGCACGGTTCTTGCAGATGGCGCCGGCGTCCAAGGAACGCCACCCTCGCCCCGACCGGAGGCCCCATGAGCGCCGCCCTTCAGCTCCACAGCTCTGCAGCCCCTTCGTCCGTCCGCGAGCAGGCCATCCTCGAGTACTACCCGCTGGTCCGCACCATCGCTGGCCGGCTCGCCCGCCGCCTCCCGCCGAACGTCGACGCCGACGAGCTGGTCAACACAGGCGTGCTTGGCCTGATCGACGCGATTGACCGCTTCGACCCGACGCGCGGCGTCCCCTTTAAGGCCTACGCGGAGATCCGCATCCAGGGCGCGATGGTCGACAGCCTCCGCCACGATGACTTCGTGCCGCGCTCGGTCCGGCGCAAGGCCAACCGCATCGAAGCGGCGCGCGCCACGCTCTCCCGCAGCCTCGGCCGCGACGCCACCCGCGAGGAGATGGCCGCCGAGCTCGGCACCTCGGTGGGCGGCTACGAGGCGATGGCCGCGGACGCCACCATCCGCAAGGTCCTGAGCTTCGACGCCCCGACCAGCGAGGACGACGACGGCCAGGGCCTGCACGAGCTGCTCGCCGCCGAGGTCGATGGCGCGGACTCCCGCATCTTCGACACCCAGGTCCGCGCCCGCGTCGCCGAGGCCGTCGGCCTGCTCCCCGAGAAGGAGCGCGTCGCCGTCAGCCTCTACTACGTGAAGGGGCTCACCCTCCGCGAGATCGGCGAAGTTCTCGGCGTCACGGAGTCCCGTGCCTGCCAGCTTCGCGGCGAAGGCGTGAAGCGCCTCCGCTTCCGGCTCCGCGAGCTGGTGGACTGAGCCGCGTCCCTTCGCGCCCCGCGGCGCCGCGTTAGGCCCCTCCGTATGTCCGCCCCTGGCCGCGCCTCTGCCGCTCTCTCGCCTCCGCCCGGGGGCCGCGTGGAGGGGTGGGGGCGCACGTCGGTCCCCGGGGAGGAGCGCCGCGGCGAAGACCTCGCGGCCCTCACGCGCGGGATGCCGCTCAGTCGGGGGCTCGGCCGGTCCTACGGAGACGCGAGCCTTCCGCCGCCCGGCGCGCCGGTGGTCGCCAACACCACCTTGGGCGACCGCATCCTCGCCTTTGACGGGCAGACGGGCCTGCTTCGCGCCGAGGCCGGCCTGTCGCTGCGCGAGATTGTCTACGCCTTCCTGCCGCGCGGCTGGTTCGTGCCGGTCACGCCGGGCACCTTCTTCGTCACGCTCGGCGGGATGGTGGCCTCGGACGTCCACGGCAAAAACCACCACGTCGCCGGCTGCTTCGGCGAGCACGTCACGCGGCTCGTCTTGCGCGTCGCCAGCGGCGACATCGTCTCCTGCTCTCCCACGGACAACGCGGAGCTGTTCTGGGCCACCGTCGGCGGCATGGGCCTCACCGGGCACATCCTCGAGGTGGAGTTCCGCATGGTGCGCGTGCCCTCCCCGTGGATTTACCAGCACAAGGAGCGGGTGCCGGACATCGACACCTTCATCGGCCGCCTGAAGGACGCCGCGTCCGAGTGGCCGATGGGCATGGGATGGATCGACTGCGTCACCCGCGGGGCGCGCATGGGCCGCGGCCACCTCTACCTTGGGCGCTGGGCCACCCCGGCGGAGGCCCCGCCCGCCGCACCCCGCCCACGGCGCCGCATCACCGTCCCGTCGTTGTTTCCGTCCTTCCTCTTGAACCCGCTGACGGTCGCCCTCGCCAACACCGGCATCTACTGGAGCCACCCGTGGCGCCAGAGCACCGGCATCGTCCACCCCGAGGACTTCTTCTACCCCCTCGACAAGCTGCGTTTGTGGAACCG
>JBEIVK010000906.1:0-1755 GCA_040373935.1 Alphaproteobacteria bacterium | reverse complement strand
TGGAGCCGGTGGAGATCCCGCTGCCGGGGGGCGGCCGGCTCGCGGCGCGGGCCGGGGGCAGCGGCCCGCCGCTGGTGCTGCTGATGGGCTTTGGGGCCGAGGCGCCGATCCAGTGGCAACAGCAGGTGCGGCCCTTCGCGGCGCGACACCGGCTGTTCGTGCCGGATCTCCTTTGGTTTGGCGGGTCGGTGGGCGCGCCCGGGGCCATCCGCGTGGAGGACCAAGTGGCGGCGGTGCGCGCGGGGATGGACGCGCTCGGCATCGGGCGGGCGGACGTCGTGGGCATCAGCTTTGGGGGCATCGTGGCCTGGGGGCTGGCGGGCGCGCACCCGGAGCGGGTGCGCCGGCTGGTCATCGTGTCGAGCCCCGGGCCGGCCTTCACCCCGGAGGACCACGCGGCGGCCCTGGCGCGCATCGGCGTGCCCTCGCTGCACGAGCTGCTGCTGCCGGCGGCGCCGTCGGGGGTGCAGACGACCCTCGGCATCGTGGTCCCGGGGCTGCCGGCGTTGCCCGCCCGCGCGCTGGCGGACCTGCACGCCGGGTTTTTCTCGCCGCCGCACCGGGCCGAGCAGTCCGCGATGCTGGACGACCTGCTGCGCCGGATGGACGCGCCGGATCCGTCGCTGCCGCGGCCGCAGGCGCCCACGCTGCTCGTGTGGGGCGACGAGGACCCCCTCTTCCCGCCGGGGATCGCGGAGCGCCTCGCCGCCCTGCTGCCCGGCGGGGCAGAGACGGTGGTGCTCCCCGGCGCGGCGCACGGCCCGCCCGCCAGCCACCCGCGGGGGTTCAACCGGGCGGTCCTCGACTTTCTCGCTGCGCCGGCCGAGTGAGGGGGCGGGCCGCGCGCGGGCGTGGTACCGTCACTCCATTCGGAGCGACCATGCACGCGCGCGGCTGGACCGTCCTCCTCGGGCTTGTGGCCTGCGGCACCGACGCCGGGCCGGCGGCGGGCCCGCGCCCGGGCGACACGGGGGCCGACGCGGCGGAGTGCAGCCCCGGTGGGCCGGCGCCCCGGCAGCTCCGCCTGCTGAGCCGTCGCGAGTTCTCGGCGTCGATCAACGACATCTTCGGGTGGCGGGCCGCCCCGGCGGGGGACTGCACGGAGACGCCGGACTGCGACCTCTCGGCCGCCTCCTGCGTCGGCGGCACCTGCACCGAGGACCCCTGCGGCACCGTCACCTTCCTGTACCGCCCGTCCGGGGCCGCCCCGGCCACCGTGCATGTGGCCGGCAGCTTCAACGGCTGGGCGCCCACCCTCGCCGACGGCGGGCTGCCGCTCGCCTGGGCCGCGGCGGACGGCGTGTGGTGGGCCAAGGCCGCGCTGCCGGCCGGGCGGCACACCTACAAGCTCGTGCTCGACGAGCGCACCTGGGTGGCCGACCCGGCAAACCCGGCCACCGAGGACGACGGCTACGGCGGCGTCAACAGCGTCGTCACCGTCGACTGCAGCGACCCGGGGGCGGCCGGCGGGCCGGTGGACTGGGGGGCGGACTTGCCGGTCGAGGTGCGGCCGCCACACTATCCTTTTGACCAATCGGCCGAGGCCGGGCTCGTCACCGCGGTCTACGCCGAGCGGGCCCTCACCGCCACCGGCAACGCCGCGGCCCGCTTCGCCGCCGAATGGGCAGCCGCCCCGCCGTGTCGTCTTCTTTGTCTTCTTTTACAGAGTCTTCAAGCGAAGTGCTTTGCGAAGCACTTTGCGAAGCACTTTGCGACGGTGACTGCGAATGCGAATGCGATTCAGAGGAAACGCGG
>JBEIVK010000919.1:0-1709 GCA_040373935.1 Alphaproteobacteria bacterium | reverse complement strand
GCGCATCGCAACGCTCAGAGGCGTCCTGACGGGAGCGGCCTTGGGGGCAGGACTTTCGGGCTCTGGCGTGCTGTCGCGGGCCGACTTGGCGGCCTCGTCCTTGCTGCGCTGGGCCTTCGCGGCGATCTTGGCCTGGATCTCTTGAAACTTCGGAGCGTTGCCCGCACGACGGTAGGCGACGAGGGCCTTGTCGAGCCGCCCCTCGGGGGCGGCGGCCGCCGTGGGCGCCGGAGCCGCCGCGGCGGGGGGCTCGCCGGTGCGCAGGGGCGGGGCGTCGGTGGGGCGCAAGCGGACGGCGAACAGGACCGAGCCCAGCAGAAAGATGGCGCCCATGCCGAAGATGGGGCCGCGAAGCGCGCCGCGGTGGGTGGGCGCGACGGGGGGCGGCAAGGCCGGGCCGTCCGCCGGTGGGGCGGTGTGCCCGGTGACCGTGGGCGCGGCGGATGTGGCGTGTGCGAGGGGCGACGCTGGGTGCAGCGCGACGGTGGGGGCGGCCGGCGGGTCGAAGGTCTCGGGGGCGAGCGTGGCACCGGCAGCGAAGGGCGCGCTCCGGCCGGGCGCCGGCAGCGGCGTGAGCGGCAGCTCCCCGCGGGCGGCGGCGTCGAAGGCGGCCGCGAGGGCGGCGGCGTCCGGGAAGCGGTCTTCGGGCCGATAGGCCGTGGCCCGCTGGATGATGGCGGCGACCGACGGGTCGATGCCGTCGAGCAGGCCGGCGTCCATCGAGGCGGCGAAGAGATCGACTGGTTGGCGGCCGGTGACGAGCGCGTAGAGGGTGGCGCCCAGGGCGTAGATGTCGGCCCGCCCATCCACGCGCCGGGCGCTCTGCCGCTGCTCGGGCGACATGAAGCCCCAGGTGCCCATCGCCACGCCGGTGCGGGTGAGCGAGGCGGCAGACTCGTCTTCGCGCACCTGGGCGATGCCGAAGTCGGTGATGCGGGGCTCGCCGCGGTCGGTCAGCAGGATGTTGTGGGGCTTGACGTCGCGGTGGACGATGCCGGCCGCGTGGGCGGCGCCGATGGCGTCCACGACCGGGCGCAGCAGCCGAATGGCCTCGGCCGCCGCGAGCGGGCCGCCGCGCTCGACCTGCTCGCCCAAGCTGCCGCCGCGGAGGAGGTCCATCACCATGTACGCGCGGCCGTCTTCTTCGCCGACGTCGTGCACGGGCACGACCGCGGGATGGGCGAGGCGGGCCATCGTCGTCGCTTCGGCCTCGAAGCGCTGCCGGATGCCCGGGCGGGCCGCGAGCCGCGGCGCCAAGACCTTGACGGCCCGCGGCACCCGCAGCGACGTGTCCCAGGCGAGGTACACCGTTGCCATTCCGCCTTCGCCGAGGATCTCGCGCAAGCGAAAACGCCCGCGGCCGAGCGGCGGCGCGATGTCCGCAAGCGGTCCCGCGGGCGGGGTGGGGGACGGATCGGTCATTCCGACAAACCGTAGCGCAGAACTCGCCGCCCGGGAAGTTTCATCCCGGACGCCGGGGCAGGGGCGGCGGCGCTGCGGCCGGCGGCGATGGGGCACGGGGGCGGGCGATGGCGGCCGGCGGCGGCGCGGTCGGGCCGGCGAAGACGGCGGCGCCCGTGTGCGTGGCCTGCAGGAGCAGGCGTGGGGCGAGCCCGAGGGTGACGACGAGCACCGCGAGGACGCCGAGAGAGGCCGTCTCTTGGGGCTGGAGATCCGACAGGTGGGCGACGTCGGGGCGGCGCGCCGGT
>JBEIVK010000945.1:0-1652 GCA_040373935.1 Alphaproteobacteria bacterium | reverse complement strand
CCGTAGGTGGCTTGACGGCTGGCGTCATTGGCAACCCCGTCGTCGCCGTCGAGCATCCAACGCGTCATGCACCCTCGTCGCGATCCCGTCGAACCTGGTCAGGAGTCGGTGTGGGACTACCCCCATCGGCGTTAAGTGAGAACGTCTCGGAGGAATCCGAGGCAGGCGTCGAGGGCGGCGGGACGCGACGGCGGATGGTTCGATCGAAGCCCTTGGACGATCTGCGGGGCGAGGCGAGCAAAGTCGCACAGGGTGACGGGCAGCAATGCCGCCGTCAGGAGTTGGTGGACGATCTTGAGCAATGCCCACACCTTCGTCGAGCAGGGCTCGACCGCGTCAGGCAGTGAGCGCGGGGCCGCGCCCGTGGGGACCAGCTTCGGGGGAAAAAGCCTCGCACACCACTCGGCGTGCGAGGGCGCCCAGCAGCAGCTTGGCGCTCACCCAGCCCTCGATCGTGTCGGGGCGGAAGTTGGGCAGCCGGTCCAGGCCGCCGATCGACTTGTCGCGCTTGATGTGTAGCTCCACCTGCCACCTCAAACGGTAAAGCGCGAGGATCGCCTCGTCCGGCAACACGTTCGCGGGCACCGTCGTGAACACCACCAGGTACTCCGACCACAGCAACTCGTGCTCGGGCGTGTCCTTCCCCTTCTCTTTGAGCGTCCGTCGCCGGGCCTTTGTCGCCTGGGCCTTGGGCAGACGGATCGCGATCACACGCCCGAAGACCGCGCCGCCCTCGCAGTCGACGATCACCTCTCTGCTGCGAACCTGGTCGCGCGTGCGGCGCCCCAACGCCCACGTCTCCACGTCGAAGGGCTGACGTGTGCGGCGCCGTCGCAGCGGAAGCGTCCCGCGGTTGTAGCGGACGAGGAGGTCACCCCCGTGCGTGACCGCGTGCGCGATGCTCGGCGGGGTGCTGTAGGCGCGATCCACCAGATCCAGGTCGCCTGGCCGGATGGTGAAGTTGCGCAGCGTCTCGCCGCCCTTGTCGTCGGTGAAGTGGGCCTGCTCGGGGCGCAGAGTCTGGGCGTGGATGCGGTAGTGAACGCGAAAGGTCGTGCCCATCGCGCCCGGCCGCGTCCCCGTCGTGGCATCGGTGCAGAAGATGCGGAAGCCGGCCCATCGCGCGGCGTCGAACATCTCCGGGGCGCCGATCATCTGCGCGGCCATCTCCGAGAGCCAGGGCCCGACGGCGCGCATGCGGTAGTGGAGCCCGACGCTCGACACGTCCACGAGCTTCGCGGCGGCCGCGAGCGTCACGGTCTGATCGAGGGAGCTGCCCGTATGCACGTGGTGGAGCACCAGCCGCAGCAGCGTCCCGGGGTCGCGCAGCTTCGCCCGCTCCTCGCCCGTCGCCGAGCGAATCGACCGACAGAGCCGCAACTCCTCGGCGCGCTGCGCCCAGTTCTTCGGCAACAACGACTGGAGCGTCGCCCAGCCCGCGGAGCTCATCGGGTTCTCGTTCACGCCCCCGAACTACCACAAGAGCTCCTGTCGCTTAACGCCTATGGGGCCCCCCCCCTCGGTACGACTCTTCGCGCCACGCGACGCTGGAGCGCCACCGTAGGCACGGGCGTCATCCTTTGGTTCGCGGGAGATGCGACCGCGCATCTCGGGGCGCTCTCAACAGGGGTCCGAGATGCGACCGCGCATCT
>JBEIVK010000666.1:0-2634 GCA_040373935.1 Alphaproteobacteria bacterium | reverse complement strand
GCTGACTTCTTCGCCGGCGTTCCGTCGATCGCGTTCAAGGGGCCCGACTGCAACGAGCCGCTCGCACTGCGCCAGTACGACGCATCTGCACTCGTCGAAGGCCGTCCGATGCGCGACCACCTCCGGTTCGCGAGTTGCTATTGGCACACCATGCGCAACGGCCTGTCGGATCCCTTCGGCGCACCCACGGCGCAGATGCCATGGGACGACGGCAGCGACTCGCTCGAGAATGCCCTGCGGCGCGTGGAAAGGGCCGGGTGCCGGCCGGGAGGCCGGCAGTCGCCCGCGCGCGCGGGGGAGAGGGCGCGGGGCGCTGCCGGCGGGCCGCGCGGGATGGACGCGGGCGCTACGGCAGGGGGAGGAGGTCGCGGACGGCGCCGGCGAGGAAGACGGAGCCGGCGACGAGGACTTCGCCGGGGCCGGAGAGGGCGGCGGGGAGGGCGCGCTCGATGGGGCCGAGGGGCGTGGCGTCGATGCCGAGGGCGGCGAGGCGGGCCTGGAGGGCGTCGGGGGCGAGCGCGCGCGGGTGGGCGCAGGCGGTGGTGAAGATGCGGTCGACGAGGGGGGCGAGCGCGGGGGCGATGGCGGCGAGGTCTTTGTCGGCGGAGGCGCCGAGGAGGAGGGTGCGGCCGCCGGGGGGCGCGGGCGTGGCGCGGAGCCAGTCGGCGAGGACGGCGGCGCCGTCGGCGTTGTGGGCGCAGTCGACGAGGAGGCGGGGGCCGAGGCGCTCGAGGCGGCCGGGGTTGGTGGCGGCGGCGAGGCCGGCGCGGATGGCGGCGTCGGACGGGCGTTGGGCGGGCGGCAGGGCGCGGAGGAGGGCGACGGCGACGGCGGCGTTGTGGACCTGGTGGGCGCCGGCGAGGGCGATGCGGAGGCCGGGGAGGGCGCCGCCGGGCCCGTCCCAGTCGAAGGTGCCGCCGGGCTGCGGGGTGACGGTGTAGTCGCGGCCGGGCTCCCAGAGGGGCGCGCCGACGGAGGCGGCGATGGCGGCGGCGGCGTCGCGGGCGGCGGGCCGGAGGGGGCCGAGGATGGCGGGGACGCCGGGCTTGAAGATGCCGGCTTTTTCGCGGGCGATGGAGGGCTCGTCGGGGCCGAGCTGCTCCATGTGGTCCAGCCCGATGCTGACGATGGCGGTGCTGAGGGGCTGGACGAGGTTGGTGGCGTCGAGGCGGCCGCCGAGCCCGACCTCGACGGCGGCGATGTCGACGCGCTGGCGGGCGAAGTGAAGGAAGGCGGCGGCGGTGGTGAGCTCGAAGTAGGTGAGCGCGCGGTCGGCCGGGAGGATGGGGCCCTGGCCGGCGGCCCAGGCGGCGCGGGCGGCGTCGAGCTCGTGGAGGAGGG
This sequence comes from Alphaproteobacteria bacterium, assembly GCA_040373935.1. GTDB lineage: Bacteria > Myxococcota_A > UBA796 > UBA796 > UBA2385 > JBEIVK01. The sequence continues at coordinate 1,293 of JBEIVK010000666.1, read as the reverse complement.
CGTCGAGGGAGGGGTCGTCGATCTCGGCGCCGGCGACGACGATGCGCTCGTTGACGCGCTGGAGATGGGGCGAGATGGTGAGGCCGGCGCGGCGCCCCGCGGCGTCGAACACGGCGGCGACCATGCGCGTGACGCTGCCCTTGCCGTTGGTGCCAGCGACGTGCACGGCGGGGAAGGCGCGCTCGGGGTGGCCGAGGGTGCCGAGGAAGTCGGCGAGGCGGCCGAGGCCGAGGCGCACGCCCTGCGCGGCGGCGGCGCTGAGGATGGGGTGCGTGATCACGGCCGGCCGAGGAGCATCCGCAGGGCGGAGGAGAGGGTCGGCCGCAGCGCGTGGCGCGGGGTGATGCGGTCAACCATGCCGTGCGCGAGGAGGTACTCGCTGGTCTGGAAGCCGTCGGGGAGGGCGCTGCCGATGGTCTGCTCGATGACGCGCGGGCCGGCGAAGCCGATGAGGGCGCGGGGCTCGGCGAGGATGAGGTCCCCCAGCATCGCGAAGCTGGCGGCGACGCCGCCGGTGGTGGGGTGGGTGAGCACCGAGATGTAGGGCATGCGGGCCTCGTCGCGCAGGCGGCCGAGGGCGGCGCAGGTGCGGGCCATCTGCATGAGGGAGAGCACGCCCTCTTGCATGCGGGCGCCGCCCGACGCGCTGATGACGATGGCGGGCTCGCGGGCGGCGGTGGCGCGCTCGAAGAGGCGGGTGATCGCCTCGCCGACGACGGAGCCCATGGACCCGGCCATGAACGCGAAGTTGAAGCTGCCGATGTGCACGGGCAGGCCGTCGATGCGGGCGGTGCCGCCGATCCAGGCGTCCCCCTCGCCGGCCTTGGCCTGGGCCTCGCGGATGCGGGCGCCGTAGGGCTTGCTGTCCACGAAGGCGAGCGGGTCTGCCGGGCGAAGGGCGGCGTCGAAGCGGACGAAGGAGCCCTCGTCCACGAGGAGGGCGAGGCGCTCGGCGGCGCCGATGGGGTGGTGCCAGCCGCAGTCCGGGCAGACCTGGCCGTGGGCGGCGAGCGCCTCCTTGTAGAGCACGCCCTTGCAGCCGGGGCAGCGCACCCAGAGGCTCTCGGCGGGGGCCTGGTCCCGCGGGCGGGATTGGATCTCCGGGGGGGCCTGCTCGAACCAGCGGGGCGCGTCGCTCATGGGTGCCTCGTGCGGGCAGGGACTACCGCGCGGGAGGGGCGGGCGGCAACGTCGGGGCGGGCTCAGCGGCCGAGGGCGGCGAGCCCGTCGAGCACGGCGGCCATGACGGCGGGGCGCAGGGCGCGGAACGCGAGGGTGCGCGGGCCGGGCGCG
>JBEIVK010000383.1:0-4322 GCA_040373935.1 Alphaproteobacteria bacterium | reverse complement strand
GCCGCGACCCCGGCGGGGGCCCGGGGCCCGGGCGCCGGGACGGCGCCCGGGCAGCCGCCCGGATGCCCGGTCAGACCTTCGGGGAGGGCGCGGCGGGCGCGTCGTCGAGGAGGCCGTCGAGCTGGACGGGCTGTGTGCCGCAGGCGGGGCACCGGGCCTCGGGGGCGAAGGCGTAGCGGGTGGCGCAACGGGGGCACGCGGCGATGCGGGCGGGGCTGCCGGGGGCGCCGTCCATCCGGGCGCTGGCGGTGGCGAGCACGCTCAGCAGGGCGGGGCCGGTGGCCTCGCCGCCGGGCACGGGGACATGGAGGCTGCGGCCGCGGGCGTGCACGCGGAGGTGCGGGCCTTCGCGGGGGGGAACCGCGCCGCGCTCCGGGGCAGGGGCGAACGCGAGGCCGAGGAGGGAGGCGCGGGGCAGCGCGTCTTCCCAGAGGACGTGCTCGCCGCGGGTGCGGGCGAAGTGCAGGGCGCTGCGGCTGAGGTGGACGCGCAGCGCGGCGGGGCGCGCGCGGGCGTCGTCGAAGAGGGTGCGCAGGGTGTCGCGGCCGGCGGCGGTCCAGCAGAGCGCGGGCGCGAGGAACACCACGCCAAAAGCAGCGAGCCAGGGGGCCGGGCGGCGCTCGGCGAGCGAGATCCGCAGGCCGTCGGGCCCGTCCTCGACCCGGCCGGTGCGGGCGAGGATGCGGTTGCAAGCGGGCAGATCCGGCGTGACCGGCGGCTGCATCCAGGGCTGCCCGCCGTACCAAGCGGCGATGGGCGCGCGGCGCGGGGCGTCCGTCGCCTCCAACACGACGAGGCCGCGGGCGGCAGCGTGCTCGAGGAGGGCGCGCATCCCGGCGTCGGCGGCGTCGGGGCCCGGCGGGGCGAGCACGGCGCGTTGGAGCACGGCGCCGTCGCCCCCGCGGCGTTGCACCTCGACTTCTCGGGACCAGCGCCACGCGCGGGCGAGGAGGTCGCCCAGGCCAGGCAGGGGAACGCCGCCGGCGGCGGCGCCGAGCGCGACCAGCACGGCGAGCACGGGCAGCGCACCGCACCCGAAGACGAGGGCGAGCGTGGCCTCCGCGAGCGCTTCCCAGCGGAAGTGGCGGTGTGCCCGGTTCAGCACGACGAGGCGCGCCACCCCGGCGGCGGGCGCGCCGAGGAGGTCGTCGAGCGCGGGGCCGAGGCCGGCGCTCACCAGCGGGCCTGGTGGTCTTCGCAGAGGCCGAGCGCGCCGGCCACCGCGTGGCTGCGGCCCCCGACGTGCAGCGTGCCGTCAAAGCGACCGTAGAGCTGGTGGAACCACGAGCGGAGGACGCCGAGGTTGGTCGTGTCCGAGCGGCCGCCGAGGGGCTGGAAGTGGAGGTCCACGGAGCCGTCTTCGGTGCGAACGCGCCACGGCTGGTGGGGCCGCGTCGGGTCGTGGGTGAAGCGGGCGGGGCCGAGGCCGCGCGGGCCCTCTCCCGGCAGCCACACGGCGTTTTCGTTCCAGCGCGCGTCGTCGCCGATGAGGTTGTGCGTGAGCTGCACCGCGGGACCGCCGGGCACCGCGAAGGTGGCCCAGCGCCAGTCGGTGCGCCACGGGTAGTCGGCCCGGTGCAGATCGACCACCAGCACGGCGTCTGCGTCGGAGAGGGCCACGCCGTCCACCAGCAGCGTGCCGCGCACGCGCACCGGGCCCTTCACGCTCCCGAGCACGCGGCCCCCGCCGAGCGGGAGCTGCGCGAACAGGAGCGGCGGGCCCGGCACCACCTCCAGGTCCACGGCGATGGAGGGTTGCAGGCCGCCTTCTCCCGAGGCCGTGACGCGGCCGCCGCGCAGGTCCACCGAGACGACGACGCCGCCCCCGCGCCCGGCCACCGGCCCCTCGGCCAGCGTGCCGGCGCCGAGAAACCCGCCGGGCGGGCCCGTCCACGCGTGCTCGGTGCGGCGGCCGGAGCGGAGGTCTGCGTGCTGCACCCACACCGTTTGCAGCAGGCCCACGTCCACCGCGGCGAAGGTGAACACGTGCCCGGGCGTCGTGAGCAGCGCGTGCGCCCACGTCTTGGTGCGGAAGCGCGCCCACGCCCCGCGCGCCGCCGGGAGCGCCATGTCCGCGCTGCACCCGGCGAAGCGCCCCAGCGCAGGACCCGCGGCGGACCAAGCGTGGGCGGGGGCCGGCGCCAGCGGCTGCGTCATGTCGGCTCCTGGGCGGGGGCGCGCGCCCCCGGTCGGGGTGGCCAGCCGCCTCCCGGCCCGATACCGCGGGGCGGGGCCCCCCGCCATGAACCTCCGTTGGACCTGGACGCCGTTCGACGGCTTGACCCGCGAAGACCTCTACGCCGTGCTGCAGCTCCGGCAGGAGGTCTTCATCGTCGAGCAGGCCTGCGCCTACGCCGACGCCGACGGCCTCGATCCGGCGGCCCACCACCTCTGCGGCTGGGCCCCCGACGGCCGCCTGGTCGCCTACCTCCGCGCCTTCGCCCCCGGGCGCCGTGGCCCGGAAGCCAGCCTCGGCCGCGTCATCTCGGCGCCGGCCCTGCGCGGGTCGGGCCTTGGCCGCGCCGTCGTCGCCGAGGGGCTGGCCCGCATGGCCCACACCTACGGGCCCACCGCCATCCGCATCGCCGCCCAGGCCCGGTTGGATGCGTTCTACCGCGGGTTTGGCTTCGTTACCGCCGGCCCCGCGTTCTTGGAGGACGGCATCCCGCACGTCCCCATGGTGCGCCCGGCCCCTCCCTTCGGGGCGGGCGGGGCCGCGGGGCGATGAACATTCGGATGGGGCAGGGGAAACCTTAGGTTTCCCCCGCAACGCCCCCTTCCTTCCCGGCGGGCGGCCCACCCGTCTCGGCGCCGCCGGCCGCCGCCCCGGCCAGCGTGCGGGCGACCAGCTCGCAGAGGCGCTCGGCGGTGAAGGGTTTTTCGAGGATGGCATCGTGCGGCCCGGTGAGGTGGCGGGCGAGGCGAGGCTGGTCCGAGTAGCCGGTGATGAAGAGCACGGGCAGGCCGGGGTGGGCGGCGCGGGCGCGCTGGGCGAGGTCCGGGCCGCTCAAGCCGGGCATGATGACGTCGGTGATGAGCAGCGCGGGGCGCTCCCCGGCGGCGAGCCACTCGACGGCGATGCTGCCGTCGTCGCAGTCCACGACGCGGTGCCCGGCGCGCTCCAGGGCCCGCCGCACGGTGCGCCGCACGGGCTCGTTGTCGTCGACGAGCAGCAGCGGGCCGCGGCCGGGGAGCGCCGGCGCCGGGCTGCGGCCGGGGGGCGCCGGCTCCGGGCCGCGGGGTGGGACCGGCACGGGCGTGGAGGGGGCGGTCGCGGGCTCCCACGCCTCGCCGGGCTCGGGGGCGGGCAGGGCCAGCTCCCAGTGCGGCGGCTCGACGCCGGGGCTCGGGCTCTCCAGGCCGAGGCCGGCCTCGCGCACCACCCCGAGCAGCAGGGCGCTGGAGGGGGCGTCGTCCAGCCAGCGCACGGCGGCGATGGCGTCCAGGCCGATGCGCGGGCCGGCGCCGGCCGGCCGGTGAACGCGCAGGCGCAGCTCGCCGCCGTCCCGGATGGTCTCAGCGGCGTGAATGACGAGATGGACCAGGGCTTGCTCGAGGTCTGTCCGGCTCATGCGCGCGGGCGCCGTGCCGGCGGCGTCCACGCGCAGGGCCACGGCCGGGGGCAGCACGTCCGTGAGCAGCGGGGCCATCGCGCGGACCACCGCGGCGGCGTCGAAGGCGGTGGCGCGGCCGTCGGGGCGCCGCCCGAAGGCGAGCAGCTGCCGCACGAGACCGGCCGCCTCATGCACCGACCCTTCGACCTGGGCGGCCACCCGCCCGCCGCCGCCTTGGCCCCACTCGTGCACCTGGACGAGCATGGCCCCGAGGAGGTTGTTCATGCGGTGGGCCACCGCCCCGGCGAGCCGGCCGAGCGCCTCGACGCGCCGGGAGGTCTGGACGGCGTCGCGCATCCGTTGGCGGTCCGTCTCGGCGGCCCGGGCGGTGCGTTGGTCTCGGATGCTGCACAGCAGGCGGGGCGTCCCATCGAAGGTGAGGGACTGCACGTTGACCTCGACCGGGATGCGCCCCCCGTCCACCCGCAGCAGCTCAGCGGCTTGGGGCCCGCTTCCGGCGGCTTCGGCCGCGGTGGCGAGCCCGAGGGACGCGAGGCTGGGCCACTCCTCGGCGGCCAACCCGGCCAGCGCCGCGGCGGCTGGGTTGGCGTCCACCACGCGGCCCGCGAGGTCGGAGACGAGCAGGCCATCGCCGGACAGCTCGAAGACGCTGCGGTACCAGGCCGCGCGGCTCTCGGCGCGCACGTCGGCCCGCAGACGCAGCTCCAGCTCTCGTGCGAAGCGGCGGGCGCGCCCGCGCTCCCGGCG
>JBEIVK010000234.1:0-6081 GCA_040373935.1 Alphaproteobacteria bacterium | reverse complement strand
TGCGGCCCGGGCGTCCGCGCTGGCGGCGCGCGGGGCGGCGAGGCGGCGCCGTCAACGAGCCCCTCGACCTTTGGAGGGGGTCCCCGTGCGTCTTCCGGCTCGAGGTCGGGCATCGCGTCTCCCCCGATGACGTGCGGATGGCGTGGCGCGCGCGGGTGCGCGCGGGCGGGGCCCGCATCCCCGCGTCGACTCCTGCCCCCGGGCAACGTCGGGGCGCTCCTGGCACCACGCCGCCCCCCCCGGCGATGCGGCCCGGGCGTCCGCGCTGGCGGCCCGTCGTCGGCGCCTCGGCGTCGACGATACGCCCTTCGACCGTTGGATTGGGTCCCGGCGCATCTTCCGGCTCAAGGCGGGGCGTCGCGTCCCCACCGACGACCTGCTGACGGCCGGGCGCGTCCGGCGCATGCCCAAGCCGACGCCTGCCCCCTCGCGGGGGCGCCGCGCGGCGGAGCACCGGGCCTGCGAGCCGGCCATGTTCCGCCCGGCCCCAGCGCCGGGGCGCTGGCCCCGTGGGCTTTGCCGGCGGGGCACGCCGGCGCCCGACACCGCCCTCTTCGTCGGCATCCCGGGGCGCTGCCGGCGCACCACCGCCCGCCCGGCCCTCAGCCCCGCCGCAAGCAGTCGCCCAGGCGCTTCTCGACCTTCTTGGCGAACCACTCCGTCGTCCTCCCGGACTTCATCTTCGGGCTCTCCAGCGCCAGCACCGGCACGCGGGCCCGCGGCGCGCCCGGGGCGGCCGCCCACACCGCCGCCCACGTCGCGGTCTCCGCGAAGTCAGCCGACTTTTCGGCTTCCAGGTCGTCCCGGATCTGGCGCGGGCCCAGCGCCGGCGCCCCCTTCGCCGCCCACGCCACGAGCGCACGTTCCGTCTCGCTTGGGCCGCGGGCCGGCGTTCCGCGCGCCGTCCAGCCCAGCAGGTCCCCGTCGAGCGCGAGGCGCACCCCCGACAGCCCCGCCAGCGCCTCTTGGAACGCGGCGTTGCGACTGGCCCACAGCCCGGCGTTGTAGTCGGCGAAGCGATGCAGCGGGGCGATCTCGTCTCCCCCGTGCGCAAAGAGGCGCCGCGTCCCCCACAGCACGCCGCCGTCCACCGTGTAGAGCGCCTCCCGCAGCGCCTCGGGCGCCATCCCGCCTGCGTCGGGGTGGGCCTGCACCCAGTCCACCGCGACCTGCATCGACCCGGCCGTCCGCACCGGGTTGATGCGCTCCTCGATCGCCGGAAACAGCACGCGCACCGCCCGCGACAGGCCTGGCGCCTTGCCCGCGAAGTGCTCCACCATTTCTCGGAAGAGGCGGTCCAGGGCGCGCTCCGTGCGCACCGCGTCCAGCCGAGCCCCAAAGGAGGCCGCGCCACCCGCGGGGGTCTCCTCCAACACCCGGGCGACGATGTCGGGCCCGAAGCGCCCGAGGCGCTCCCGCGCGGCGTCGTCCAGCGCACGCCGGGCCGCAGCGCCGAGCCCTGGCACGACCGGATCCGCTTCGTAGCCAGACTCCTGTTCGATGACGGCCAACACCATGCAGGCGTGCTGCGCGTCGATCGGCTGGCCGGCCGCGCCGAGGGCCGCGTGGACGGCGGCGCCCCACGCGTCCCGCTCCTTCGTGTCCGGCCGCACCAGCGCGGTGGTCTCCTCCACCGTCAGCCCGACGGGGCCCGCCGGCGCGCCGCATCCCGGGGGCGCCGCGCAGCCCAGCGCGAAGGCCGTTCCGAGGGCCAGTGGCATCGATGTCGCCCCGCGGGGGCGGTGGGACCGGGGAGCGGGCATGGACACCTCCCATCGCAGACGCGGGCCGCAGCGACGCGCGGACAGGTTAGCCCGCGGGCGTGCCGGTCTTCCGCCTGTCCCGCGCCATCGCGTTCCCCGACCCGGCCCACGCCGAGGCGGACGGCCTCCTCGCCGTCGGCGGAGATCTGCGCCCAGAACGCGTTCTCGCCGCCTACCGCGCGGGCATCTTCCCCTGGTACAGCGAGGGCATGCCGCCGCTCTGGTACTCGCCGGATCCGCGCTTCGTCCTCGAGCCCGCTGCGCTGCGGGTGCCGCGCAGCCTCGCGAAGGTCATCCGCGCGGGGCGCTTCGAGATCCGCTTCGACACCGCCTTCGCCGAGGTGATCGACGCCTGCGCCGCCGCGCCGCGGCCCGGCCAGGCTGGCACCTGGATCACCGCCGCCTTGCGCCAGTCCTTCCTCGCCTTGCATGCCCAGGGCCACGCCCACAGCGCTGAGGCCTGGCTGGACGGCGTGCTGGTGGGCGGGCTCTACGGGTTGGCCGTGGGGGACCTCTTCTCCGGCGAGTCGATGTTCGCCCGCGCGCCCGACGCGTCGAAGGTGGCCTTCGTCACGCTCGTCGCCCACCTGCGCGGCTGGGGCTTTGGCCTCATCGACAGCCAAGTCTACACGGACCATCTCGCCCGCTTCGGCGCCGCCCATGTCCCCCGCGCCGACTACCTGGGCCGCGTGCGGGCCCTCACCGCCGCAGCGCGCCCCCCCGGCCCTTGGGTGTTGGATCCCACCTTGCAGGTCGCCCCTCGGTTTTCGGGCGATGTCGTGGGCGGCGCCCCGGAAGCGCGGTAGGGTCCGGCATGCTCAGCCAGCTCTGGCAACGCTTCGCCTGGCGGGACCGCGACGCCCGCATGCGCGCCTTCGCCGAGACGGAGGCCTTCGGTGCGCGTGACCTCGCGCGCGCCGCCGCCCAGGTGCAAGACCCCTGGGTGCGCCGGCAGCTCGTGCTGCACGCAAAGGATGAGGTCCGCCACGCCTCGCTCCTTCACGAGCAGGCCGCCCCTCCCGAGGCCGTGCCGCTCGGCGCCGCGCTCGCCGGGGCCACGCCGCCGCCCGCCGATGGCGTGGACATCGACACCCTGGGCGAGATCGGCTTCGTCGCGTTCGTCCACGACGCCGAGCTGCGGGCCGTCGCCGAGTTCCAGCAGCACCAGGCGCACCTGGGCGCCGACGGCGCGGTCTTCGCCTCCATCCTCAAGGACGAGCAGCGTCACGTCGCCTGGACGGCCCACCAGCTCGACAAGTGGCGGGCCGCGGGCCGCGGCGCCGAGGTCGACGCCGCGCTGCGCAAGGTTCGCCGGGGTCGACTCCTCGCCCTCTGGGTGCGCGTGGCGCGGCGCTTCTCGGCCTTCACCAGCGGGGTGCTGCTCACGGGCGTGTTTTTCGTCTTGCTCGCGCCGCTGGCGCCGTGGTTCCGCCGCGGCCCCGGCGGCTGGCGCCCGGCAGGCCCCGCCGGCGTCGGCCCCGAGTACTGATGCGCGTCCTCGGTCTCTCCGGGCACTTCCACGACGCCGCCGCCGCCCTGGTCGCGGATGGCGCGCTCGTCGCCGCCGCCCAAGAAGAGCGCTTCTCCCGCCGCAAGCACGACCCGTCCACCCCGCTGCGCGCGGCGGCCTTCTGCCTCGCGCACGCCGGCCTGCGCGCCGAAGACCTCGACGCCGTCGTCTGGTTCGAGAAGCCGCTGCTCAAGCTGGAGCGCGTGCTCCTCACGTCGCTCGCCACCTGGCCCCGCGGCGCCACGTCGTTCCGCCGCGCCGCCGTCTCGATGTTCGGGGACCGCATCTGGGTCCGCAACGAGCTCACGCGCCGCCTCGGCGTGCGCCCCGAGCGCGTGCAGTTCGCCACCCACCACGCCTCTCACGCCGCTGGCGCCTTCGGCTGCTCGCCCTTCGCCGAGGCCGCCGTGCTCTGCGTGGACGGCGTCGGGGAGTGGGCCACCACCTCGCTGTGGCGGGGCCGCCCCGGGGCCCTCGAGCCCCTGGGCGAGCTTCACTTCCCGCACAGCCTCGGCCTGCTCTACTCCGTGTTCACGGCCTTCCTCGGCTTCGAGGTCAACGAGGGCGAGTACAAGGTCATGGGGCTGGCCGCGCACGGCCAGCCCACCCGGCGCGCCGAGGTGGACCGCCTGCTCCAGCCCACGGCGGACGGTGGCTTCACGCTGGACATGCGCTTCTTCCAGTTCGACCGCCACCCCGAGACGGCGTGGTCCCCGGCCTTCGAGGCCCTGTTTGGTGCGCCGCGCGCGCCCGGTGCGCCGGTGGAGCCCCGCCACGCCGACATCGCCGCCTCCATCCAGCAGCGCACCGAGGAGGCCCTGCTCGCGCTCGCCCGCGCCGCCCACGCGCGCACGGGGTCCCGCTTCCTCTGCCTCGCGGGCGGCGTCGCCCTCAACGCCGTCGCCATCGGTCGTCTCATCGAGGAGGGCCCCTTCGAGGACGTCTTCGTCCTGCCGCCCGCCGGGGACGCCGGCAGCGCCATCGGGGCGGCCCTGCTCGGGGCCGGCCTGCCCGCCGTCGGCCTCCCCACCGTGGCCTTGGGCGAGGGCATCGACGTCGACGCCGCGCGCACCTTCTTCAAGGACGGCGGCGTTCCCTTCCAAGACTGCGGCGAGGGCGGCATCGCCGAGGCGGTGGCCGCCCGCCTCGCCCGCGGCGAGGTCGTCGGCTGGATGCAGGGCCGCTTCGAGATGGGCCCGCGCGCCTTGGGGCAGCGCAGCATCCTCGCCGCCGCCACCGACGCCGCGATGAAGGACCGCCTGAACGCAAAAGTCAAGTTCCGCGAGTCCTTCCGCCCCTTCGCCCCCTCGGTGCTCGCCGCCCACAGCCCCACGCTCTTCGATTGCCCGGCCGCCGGCGCCCACACCCGCCGCTTCATGACGAGCACCGTCCGGGCCCGCGGCGGCGTCGCCGGCAGCCCCGTGCCCGCCGCCCTCCACGTCGACGGCACGGCCCGCGTGCAGGAGGTCCACGCCGACGCCCTGCCCCTCTACGCTTCGCTCCTGTCCGCCGTCGGCGCGCACACGGGCCACCCCTGCGTCGTGAACACCAGCTTCAACCTCGCCGGGGAGCCCATCGTCTCCACGCCGGCCGATGGCTGGGCGACCTTCCTCCGCTCCGGCATCGACGCCCTCGCCGTCGGGCCGCTCCTCATCACCCGCGAGCCCCCCGCATGACCGCGCTGCGCGCCCTGCTCACCACCCTGCGCGCGCTGGTCGGCGGCCTGCTCCAGCGCCGCCTCGGCGTGCTGCTGCCCCTCGTCCTGCTCCTCACCGCGCTCGGCGGCCTCTTTGCGCTCGCCGCCGCCGCGCCCGCGCTCTCCCCCTTCGTCTACCTCCTCTTCTGACGGGAGGCCGCGCGCCGTGCTCGCGTGCCCCGCTTGCCGCGCCCCCCTTCGTGGCCCCGACTGCCCGTGCGGCCAGCGCTTCACCGTGCAGGACGGCATCCTCGACCTCTACCTCCCCGCGCACGAGGCCGGTGAGGGCCTCGACGTCACCCGCACCGTCCGCGCCTTCTACGAGGACAACCCCTTCCCCGCCTGGAAAGACGGCGACGGCCGCGACACCCTCCTGCGCGCCGGCCGCGACAACCCCTTCCTCGCCGCGCTCGACCGCAGCCTCCCGCCCGGCGCCCGGGTCGTCGAGGCCGGCTGCGGCACCGGCCAGCTCTCCTGCTTCCTCGCGCTGGGCGGCCGCGAGGTCCTTGGGCTCGACCTCAGCCTCGCCTCCCTCCGCAACGCCGAGGCCTTCCGGCAGCGCGCCGGCCTCCGCGGCCTGCGCTTCGTCCGCGCCAACCTCTTCCGGCCGCCTCTTGCCCCGGCCAGCGTCGACTGCCTCGTCTCCAACGGCGTCCTCCACCACACCGCCGACACCCGCGCCGCCTTCTCCGCCCTCGCCCCCCTCGTCCGCCCCGGCGGCCTCCTCCTCATCGGCCTCTACAACCGCTGGGGCCGCGCCCTCCTGCGCCTCCGCGCCGCCCAGGACCGCCGCCGCCTCGACGACGCCACCCGCGGCGGCGGAGACCTCGCCCGCGCCCGCGCCTGGTACCTGGACCAGCACGCCCACCCGCACGAGCGCACCCACACCGCCGACGAGGTCCTCGCCTGGTTCGACGCCGCCGGCTTCGACGTCCTCCGCACCGTCCCGCCCCTCGCCTTCGGCGCCGACGACGACGGCCGCCTCGACACGCCCGCGCCCATCGGCGGCTGGCTCGAACGCCGCCTCGTCCAGTGGTCCTGGCTGCCCCGCGCCGCCGACGGCGGCCTCTGGGTCACGGTCGGCCGCCGCCGCGGCTGAGGAGTCCGGCCGG
>JBEIVK010000521.1:0-3402 GCA_040373935.1 Alphaproteobacteria bacterium | reverse complement strand
CGTGGGCGGGTCGGGCCCCCTCGCCGACGCGCTGGTCGCCGCCTTCGACGCCGGCGACGACGGCACGCGCTGCGCCCGGGCCCAGGCCTGGCTCGCCGCCCACCATGCACCGTCCCAGGCCCTCGCGCCGTTGCTCGACTTCGTGCGATCTCCCGCGCGCCACCCGCCGGGCGACGACCCGCTGCCCGCCGCGCACGATGCCTTGCTGGCCGAGCTTCTCGCCGTGCGGGCGCGGCCCACGATCCGCGCCGCCAACGCGCTGCACCGGAGAATGCTGGCTTGGAAAGTCCGCTTGGGCGGCACGCGGTAACGGTGATGCTCTGGGCTCCTTTTCGGGCCGTTTCCATTCCGTTGCTTGCATAAACATACGTTCCGGTGCATAAGAGGCCCCGGAGAGTCCCTGCCCGATGTCCGTCCGCCTCGCCAAGCCCACCGTCGCCCAGGTGCCTGCCATCCTCGAGCTCATCGGGCCCGAGATCGCCCGCGAGGCGGTCCTTCCGCGCACCGCCCGCCAGATCGCGGAGCGCCTGCGCGACTACACGGTGGCGCTGCGGGGCGATGAGGTCGTCGGCGTCGCGTCGATCAGCCTGGTGGACTTGCATCTCGCCGAGGTCGGCGTGCTGCAGGCCACGCTGCCCGGCATCGCGTCCACGCTGCTCGACGCCGTGCTGGACGAGGCGCGCACGATGGGCGTCGGGCGCGCCTTCGTGCTCACGGCCGACCCTGCCCGCTTCGAGGCGGAGGGCTTCACCCGGCGCCCCGTGCAGTCGATCCCCGAGAAGTACGAGCGTCAGTGCCTCAAGTGCGCGCGCGCCCCTCGCTGCCGCCAGGTCGCGCTGGACCGCCCGCTGGCCCCCGCGCTGCTCGCCGTCGCGGGCTGAGGCGGGGCACCGGGCCGCTCAGGGCACGACCTCGACCCGCACCCCGTCGAACCACGCCGTGCCGGAGACGGTGCTCATCAGCCCCACCTGGGCGAGCGCCGCCCCCGGGGGCGCGACCGCCTCGATCTCCACGTTCTCCCAGGGGTGGCTCGACAGCCGCCCCGCGGTGCGCACGGCGGGGCCGAGCGGCATCCCGCGCTCGTCGAAGAAGCGCAGGGAGATGCCGGTCAAGTCCTCTCGCTGTTGGAACTCGACCCGCAGCTTGTCGGCCTTGAGCTGGGCCCGCGCGCGCACCTTCTGGCCGCCGGCGATGGCCACCTGCTGAACCACCTCGGGGAAGAGCCGGGTTTTGTCGGAGGCGTAGAAGCGCAGGCTGCGGTTGCCGTCCAGCGCGCTCGACTCGTCGATGGTGATGTCGGCCACCGGGGAGGTGGTGCCCAGCGCGATTCCGTCCACGATGGACCAGATGCCGCCCAGCGCGCCGTCTTGCTCAAAAGAGCCGTCTTGCAGCGGCAGGCTCTGGTTGATGCCGCCGGCCGACGACGGGCGCGCGCCGAAGTGCTTGGTGAGCGCGCTGCGCGACTCCTCGTCCCGGGCGGGGGTGGATGGCCAGGCCAGCTCCAGGTTCTTGATGGCGACCAGCTTTTTCTTTTCGCGGTACGACACCTCGACCCGGATGAAGCGGTTCTCCAGCGGGCCGATGCGCACCGCCTCGAACTTCTCTGGGTCGAAGTTGGGAAAACCCAGGGTTTTTGCGAGGGCGACGGCGGCGTCCAGCTCGGGACCGCGCAGGATGTCGTCGGTGCGGATGACCGTCTCGCCGCGCCGCGCGCGGTGCAGCTCGGGCGCGGGCAGCGCCGCGACGAGGGCCACCGCCAAGCTCAACTGCGGGTCGATCAGGTGTTCGACGATGCCGGGGTGGGTGCCGGCCAGCGCGAACTGGGCGGCCGGCGAGAGCGTGCGCGCGGCGAGGATGAGGTTGAGGCGGGCGACGGGCGTCGCGTCCCCCTGGCGGGCGACCTCGGCGGCCGCCCAGGTGTCGGCTTCGGACACGACCGGCGGCTTTCCGGTGGGCGCGGCCAGGGCGGCGAGGCTGAACAACAGGACGGCGAGCATGGGAGACCTGGGCGGGGGAGGGGAGGACGAACCCGCCAGCCGGGCGGGAGCGTCCGGACGGCGGGCGGGCCCTACTCGACGAGGCGCAGGTGGCCGCCCTTCCGGGGGCCGGGGGCGGGCGGCTCTGCCTCTTCGGAGGGCGGGTCCGGGGCGTCGGAGGGCGGCAGCGGGAACAGCGTGACCTGCTGGAACGCCGCCCACGGCAGGACGCAGGTGTAGAGGGCGTCGAAGGACAGGCGGACCGTCACGCCGCCGGGGGCGAAGGCGGGCGCGTGGTGCTTGTGCCAGGCGGCCTCAAAGTGCAGCGGCAGCTTCTGGGGGTAGCGGCGCAGCACGCTCTCCGGCACGCCGGACCCGGCGATCTGCGCGCTGTCCAGGGCGACGTGGATGTCGCAGCCGAGGGCGAACCCGAGGCGGAGGATCTGCTCGGCCTGGTTGCCCCACGGATCCACCGTGAACTGCTCCAGGTTGCCGATGGTGGCTGCACCTTCGCGCACCGGGCCGGCGCTGGGCAGGGGGGCGGCCTCGGCCGCCTCGGCGGCGGGAGAGCCGGCCAGCTCGGCGGGGTTGAGCTCGAGCGCCGTGGACAAGAGCACCAGCTCGTCCACCGTCAGCGGCTCGGCCCCGGCGAGCACATGCTTGAGCCGGTGCTTGTCGATCTGGGTGAGGCGCGCGAGGGCGGCAGTGTTGAGGCCCTTTTTCTTTGCGACGTCGCGCAGCAGCGCGAGCAGCGGGGCCGACGGGCGGGCGGTCATGCGCTCTCCAGACAGAACCAACGGCTTATCCTGCTGTCGGCAGGGCATGGGAGGGGCGATGGAGACCGTTCTGGTGGCGAGTGGGGTGCTTTTGGCGATGGGCGGCGTGAACGTCGCCTGGCGGGCCCGGAAGGCGCGCCGCCGGCGGGCGGCGGTGGCCTTGGCGCCGGGGGAGGTCGCGCGCTTGCGGGCTGCGGACGTGGACGCCCGGGTCTCGCTGGCGGGGTACGTCCCCGGCGGGCCCTCGCACCGCGCGACCGTGGTGACGCGCGTGGACCTCCTCCTCTCCGATGCCCGCCTCGTCGTCGGCAGCTCGTGGGGGCCGCTGGTGGTGGCGACCGCGGGCCGCCCCGCGCGGGTGCTGAGCCCGGGGCCGGGGCGCCTCGTCATCGAGGGGGAGAACCCCAAAGGCATGGCCGTACGGGCCGAGCTCGTGGTGGCCGCCGGCCCGGAATGGGCGGCCGAGGCGCGGGCCGTGGGGGTGGGCACGGCCCCCGAGCGGGTGGACATGGAGCGCTGAGGAAGGGGGCGTTGCGGGGGAAACCTTGGTTTCCCCTGCCCCAAGACCTGCAACCCCCAGGCGCGGGGGCGCCCGAGCGGGGGCGCCTACTTGGTGGGCTTGTGCTTGTGGGCCGGGATGGGCTTCGCCG
>JBEIVK010000787.1:0-2064 GCA_040373935.1 Alphaproteobacteria bacterium | reverse complement strand
CGGCCCCACCGCCATCCAGGCCGGCCTCGTGCTGCAGGTGGACGACCGCGCGGCCGCGCTCGCCACCGCCGTCTCCCTCGCCCGCGCCGAGCAGGGCTGGTTCGCCCGCCTGTCGGACGACGCGGTGGCCTTGCGCGTCCCCGTCGCCGCCGCACCCGCCTTGGTGGACCGCCTGGACGACCTCGGCGTCGTCGTGGAGCGCAGCTTCTCCCGGGAAGACCTGGGCCCCACCCGGGTGGACCTCACGAGCCGCATCGCCGCCCGCGAGGCCGTGCTCGCGCGCTACTTCGCCGTGCTCAGCACCGCCGGGCCCGACGCCGTCGTCTCCGTCGAGCGCGAGATCACCCGCGCCGTCTCCGAGCTCGAGGGCCTCCAGGGCCGCCTGCGCGTGCTGGACGACCGCGCGGCCTACGCCGTCATCGACGTCGGCTTCCGCTACCGGGACCGCACGCCCCCGCGGCGCACCGGCGACTCGCCCTTCCCCTTCCTCGAGCGCCTCAACGTCGCCGACCTCCTCGCGGACTTCGCCGCCGGCCGGCCGGGCGCCCGCAGCCACTGCAGCCCGGTGGCCCCCGCCGGCTTCGCGCCCTTCCGCCCCGCCGGCCGCTTCCAGGCCGCCTCGCCCGACGACGTCGTGTACCGCGTCCAGGCCGTCCCCAACAAGCCCGCGGCAGACCTCGCGTTCTGGGAGGAGGCCCTGCGCACCCGGATGGAGGGCGCCGGCTACCGCGTCGTCGGGGCCAGCCGGGTCGACGCCGGCGGCGTGCCCGGGGCCGTGCTGGAGCTGGGCGCCGTCAACGGCACCCAAGACCAGGCGTACCTCGTCGCGTTGTTCGTCGTCGGCCGGCGCATCGTCGTCGTCGAGGCCACCGGCGAGCGCGGGCGCTTCGCGGCGCGCCGCGAGGCGGTGCTCGCGGCCTTGGGCGGGATTCGGTTCTGAGCGGGGAGGGGGGCGGCTTCGGGGCTGGCTAGACCGGCTCGTAGCCCGCCTCCGGCCCGAGGCTCGCGTCGAGCTCTGCCGGGTCCAGCGGCGGGCCCGCCAGCGTGGGCAGCCCATCCGGCTCGCCCGGGCCCTCGATGGTCGGTTCGTCGGCGCTGTCCTCGCGGGGGAGCGCGGGGAACGCGGGGAGCGCATCGCGCAGGCCGTCGACGGCGCCACGGAGCGCGTCGAGCCGCGGCGCCCAGCCCCCGCTGCCTGCGGCCGGCGCGGCGGGCTTCGGCGCCGCACCGCCGCCCTTCGGCGCCAAGAGGCTGCGGGCCGACTCCACCATGCCGGACAGGCGGAAGACGTTGGCGTGCAGGCCGAGCCGAACGGCGATCGCCCCGTCGCGCACCTCAACGCCGCGCACCACGATGACGTCGCCGAGGATGCGCCACTCGCCGAGCACACCGAGGGACACCGTCTGAAAAGCCGGGTGGGAGGGCGCGTCGCCGCCCGATACCTCGAGGTGCCACGTGTCGCCGTCGACCCGCACGCCCGCGGCCACGGCGGCGCCCTCGATGTTTCGGTAGATGACGTCGCCGGCGATGTGGTCGAGGAGGGCCTCGCCGAGCCAGCGGGTGATGAGCCCTCCGTCCAGCAGCAGGCCGGGCAGGAGGCGGGCTCCCTTGGCCAGCAGGTTGAGGGGGCGGATCCGGCCGCGGCCACGGGCGGCAAAGGAGAGGGCCTTGACCGGGGGGTTGAGCTCAGCGGCGGTGAGGCGGTAGGCGTTGGCCCACGACCACCGCATCCCCAGCCGCGCGACCTCCATCACGGGCAGGACGTGCCCGGCGCGGAGGCGCAGCTCCAGCGCCTGGACCCGCTCGTCGGCGACGTGCGCGCGGACCAGCTCGGTGAGCTTGCGCTCGGTGATGACCAGCTCGCCGTCGCGGAGGGCGTCGCTGTTTTCGAACATGTGGGCGCAGAGATCGACCGCCCGGCGGTACGGGTCGAGCGCGGCCAAGAGCCGGCTTTGGGCGCCGGAGAGGCCCTGGAGCCAACGAAATGCGTCGAGCGCGGCGGCGATGTCTGGGCTGTTTCCCATTCTGACCCTCTGAAACCCGAGACGGCGTAGTCGGCGGCGG
>JBEIVK010000711.1:0-2455 GCA_040373935.1 Alphaproteobacteria bacterium | reverse complement strand
GGCGGACCCGCGGTGCCCGGCCCGCGGGCCGGGCAGGCGCCCGACGCGCGGCGTCGCGGGGCTTGCGGGTTCTTGCGCGGTGTGTGAAAGTGATTATCAGAGTCTTGCGGGAGGCGGCGATGATCGTCTGCGTGTGCAAGGGTGTGTCGGACCGCACGATCCACCGGCTCGTCGAGTCGGGGCACACGACCGTGCGCGAGGTGGGGCGGGCCTGCGCGGCGGGCACGGACTGCGGGTCGTGCGCGCCGGCGTTGCGGCGTCTGCTCGAGCGGCGACAGGCGGCCTCCCACCACGGCTCCGCCCGGGCGGGCTGCGGAGCGCCGGCCTGAAAGCTGCTTTCATGCAGGCCAGTGGCGGGTTTTCGGATATGCTGGGCGGGTCCCGTCGAGGTGTCCATGTCCCGCTCCGCGCCCAACAGCGCCGTCATCGAGGTCCTCAATGAGGTCCTCACCGCTGAGTTGACGGCCATCAACCAGTACTTCCTCCATGCGAAGATGTGCCAGAGCTGGGGCTACGCGCGCCTCGCCGGCTACCTCCGCAAGGAGTCCATCGACGAGATGAAGCACGCCGACGCTGTGATCGAGCGCATCCTGTACCTTGGCGGCCTGCCCAACCTGCAGCGGCTGTGGCACCTGCGCATCGGCGAGACGGTGCCCGAGCAGTTCACCTCGGACCTCGCCCTGGAAAACGAGGCGATCCCGCGCCTGCAGAAGGGCGTGGAGCAGCTCCGTTCGGCCGGCGACGTCGGCTCGGCGCTGCTGCTCGAGGGCATCCTGCGCGCCGAAGAGGAGCACAAGGACTGGCTGGAGATGCAGCTCGAGTTGATCGAGCAGATTGGCCTTCAGAACTACCTCGCGCAGCAGATGCACGGGGGCTGATCGCATTTTCGCGCGGGTTCCCTTGATTCGGCCTGGGCCGGGCCGATGGGGTGACTCCGGGAGCCTGCCATGGTCCGCGTCCTTGTGGTCGACGATGAGCCCGAGATCCTGCGCGCCACCGAGCGGGTGCTGGTGCGCGCCGGCTATGCGGTAGACACCGCCCTGGACCTCCGCTCTGCCCTTGCTTTGGCCGAGACGGAGCGCTTCGGCCTGGCCTTGGTGGACCAGCGCCTCCCCGACGGCACGGGGTTGGAGCTGCTGCACCGGCTGCGCGGCAGCCAGCCCGGCTGCCAGCGCATGCTGATGTCCGGCTTCCTGGACTTGCCCGTGGCCCTGGGTGCGGTCAACGCGGGCGAGGTCGCGCGGGTGCTGGAGAAGCCCATCTCAACCGAGACCCTCCTCGAGTCGGTGCGCGCGGCCCTGCGCACCCAGGACGAGACGTCGGCGGCCCTGCGGAGCCGGCCGGTGTCGGCGGAGGGCGATCGCGAGCAGTTCGAGCAGGTCGTCTTCGGCCCTGGCTTCCACCTGGCGCTGCAGCCGGTCTTTGAGGCCGCCGGCGGCTCCGTGGTCGGCCACGAGGCCTTTCTGCGGACGGGGGATCCGCGGCTGCCGGACCCGCGTTCGGTCCTGGAGGCCGCGACGCGCCTCGGCCTGTTCCGCGAGCTGGGCACCGCGGTCGTCGGCGCGGCGGCCCCGGTGCTCCGCGGCCTGCCCGAAGACCAGCTCCTCTTCCTCAACCTCCACCCGGCCGAGCTGGACGACATCGACGGCTTGCGGCAGCGGGTGGGGCCGGTGGTGCCGTGGGCCGGCCGCATCGTGTTCGAGCTGCAGGGCCTCGCCCACGAGCGCTGGGGCCACCAGCTCCGCGGCCGGCTGGAGCTGCTGCGGGAGGCGGGCTTCCGGTTCTCGGTGGACGACATCGGCGCCGGTGTGGGCGCCCTGGCGCTGCTGGCCGAGGTGGAGCCGGCCTTCATCAAGGCCGACCTGAGCCTCGTGCACGGCATCGACGCCGCGCCGATGCGCCAACGCCTCGTGGACTTGCTGCTTCGATTTGCCTCCACCACCGGCGCGCGGCTCATCGCGAGCGGCGTGGAGACGCCGGCCGAGGCGGAGACGCTGCGCCGCATCGGCGTGCCGTTGATGCAGGGCTACCACCTCGGCCGGCCGGCCGCGATGCTGCTCGCGGCCTGAGGGCGGCGGGGCCACGGCCCCGGCGGGGTGGGACGGCGGGGGTGCGCGGGGCGGTGGGGCGGCCGCTCCGGTGGCGGCCCCCGGGGGCGCGCTACTTCCGCGGGATTTTGAGCTTCATGCCCGGCTGAAGAGACTTCTCGCCGTTCTTGAGCGTGGACTTGTTGGCCTCGAGGATGCGCTTGTACTCGGAGGCCGAGCCGTAGTGCTTCTGTGCGATGGCGCCCAGCGTCTCGCCCTTGCCGACGGTGTGCGTGACGCCCCCGCCGGTGGCCGCGGGCTTGGCGGCGGACTTCGCGCTGGTGGCGGCGGGCTTCGCGCTGGTGGCGGCGGGCTTGGCGGGAGCGGGCGCGCTGGTGGCGGCGGGCTTGGCGGGCGCGGGGGCGCTG
>JBEIVK010000152.1:0-7989 GCA_040373935.1 Alphaproteobacteria bacterium | reverse complement strand
GTTGCGGCGCCGACATTGATCACGGCAACGCCTCCGTGGAGCTTCGCAAGACGCTCCTGGAGCTTCTCGCGGTCGTAGTCCGAGGTGGTCTCGGCCATCTGGGCGCGAATGGTCTTGATGCGCCCGTCGATCGAGGAGCGCTCGCCCGCGCCGTCGACGATGGTGGTGTTGTCCTTGTCGATGATGACCCGCTTCGCGCGGCCCAGCTGGTGCAACCCCAGCGTCTCCATCTTGACGCCCAGCTCGTCGCTGACGACCTCGCCGCCGGTCAGCGTGGCGATGTCCTTCAGCATCTCCTTGCGGCGATCGCCGAACCCAGGAGCCTTGACGGCGCCGCAAGAGAGCGTGCCGCGAAGCTTGTTCACGACGAGCGTCGCGAGCGCCTCACCCTCGACGTCCTCGGCGATGATGAGCAGCGGGCGACGGGTGGCGTGCACCTTCTCCAGCAGCTTGACCATCTCGCGGAGGTTGGAGAGCTTCTTCTCGTTGATGAGGATGTAGGGGTTCTCGAGAACGACCTCCATCCGCTCGGTGTCGGTGACGAAGTAGGGCGAGAGGTAGCCGCGGTCGAACTGCATGCCGTCGACGGTGGTGAGCTCCGTCTCCAGGCCCTTGTTCTCCTCGACCGTGATGACACCCTCCTTGCCGACCTTCTCCATGGCGGAGGCGATCATCTTGCCGATCGTCTCGTCGCCGTTGGCGGAGACCGTGCCGACCTGGGCGATCTCGTTGTTGTCGGCGACGGGGCGCGACAGGGTGTGCAGCTCGGTGATGATGGCCTCGACCGCGGTGTCGATGCCGCGCTTGAGCTCCATCGGGTTGTGCCCGGCGGCCACCAGCTTGAGGCCGGTGCGGAAGATGGACTGCGCGAGCAGCGTGGCGGTGGTGGTGCCATCGCCGGCGGCGTCGGAGGTCTTGGAGGCGACCTCCTTCACCATCTGGGCGCCCATGTTCTGGAACTTGTCCTCGAGCTCGATCTCCTTGGCGACGGTGACGCCGTCCTTGGTGACGACCGGCGCGCCCCAGCTCTTCTCGATGACCACGTTGCGGCCCTTGGGGCCGAGCGTGACCTTCACGGCGTTGGCGAGGGTGTCCACGCCCTGGAGGATCTTGTTGCGGGCGTCGATGTCGAAGAGGATTTCTTTGGCAGCCATGTGTGCTCCCGGGCGCCGTGCGGCGCGGGTACAAAGAGAAGGAAGGGAGGGAAACCGGAGTGCAGCGGCCGGGCGATCAGCCCTCGAGCACGCCGAGGATGTCGTCCTCGCGGAGGATCAGGCGGTCTTCGCCGTCCACCTTGATCTCGGTGCCGCTGTACTTGCCGAACACGACCTTGTCCCCCACCTTCACGGTGAGCGGGGTGACCTTGCCGTCGTCGCCCACGCGGCCGTTGCCGACGGCGAGCACCGTGCCCTCCACGGGCTTCTCCTTGTTGGAGTTCTCGGGCAGGAAGAGGCCCCCCTTCGTCTTCAGGGGTTCTTCGTTGCGCTTGACCAGGACCTTGTCGAAGAGCGGACGGATCGTCGTCATGGCTCATCCTCGGGGAGTGAGGGCCGTACAGGAAGGAGGCCCGCCCGCGACCGCGGGAGGGAACCCGACCCCCGGCCCAGGGGTCTTGAGAGTGGCCGGGGAGCATCGCTCACCGGCGGCGCGCGGTTCATAGGCACGGCCGCCGGGCCGTCAACGGTCACGCTCAACTTTTTCCCGGAGCACCGATCCAGAGTCCAGCCTCACCGAGCCAGAACGGAGGAGCGACCATGGCCACCGCAACCCTCACCACCGCCGACAACCTCTTCGACTTCTTCCATGCCCAGGTGGACGTCGCCGTCGACGCGACAGGCGCGCGCGTCAGCGAAGAGAGCGTCTACTACCTCTCCGCGCTGCTCGCCGAAAAAGGGCATACGCCCCCGTCCAGCGGCCCGCAGACCTTGGTGGACCTTCGCCTGAAGGCCGCGTCGGCACCGGGGCCCAAGGCGATCCCGGCGTGGCGCGAGCTCGGCGATCGCGCCCTCTACACGGCGGGCTTCTTCGAAGGCAGCCTGAAGCGCGGCCTCGTGAGCCTGGACTACTACGTCTCGATGGGCGCTTCGGCGTATGATCGCTTGGCTCGCCTGCTCGCGTCCCGCGCGGCCGACGGGCGCGGGCTCGACGCCGTCTTCGCCGAGCTGGCGGGCGCCTTCGAAGACTGCGCGCGGGTGATCCGCGAGGTCCGCGCCCAGGTGCAGGCCCAGTCCGAGGCCCCCTCCGACGCCGTGATCCTCCGGCTCTACGAGGAGTGGCAGACCACCCGCTCCCCCGCCGCCGCCGCCCGCCTGCGCGCGTTGGGCGTGCTGCCCGCCCCCGGCCCGGCCGCGGAGGGGTGAAGGGCGGCCTGCGTCCCCGGGTCCCGCGGCGGCCCAGACGACCCGGCGGCCCGCTTGACGGCGGGCCCCGGCGGGCATAGCGGGTTCGACGGCCGATGGCGGGCTTGGGCGACGATCGTCCGCACCGCCTCCCAGGGAGTGCCCCGATGGCGCGCGTCACCGTCGAAGACTGCCTCGAGAAGATCCCCAACCGCTTCCAGCTCTGCCTCATCGCGGCCGAGCGCACGAAGCAGCTCCTGCGCGCGGCGCCTCCGCTCCTCACGGACGACCGCTCCAACAAAGAGGCCGTGCTCGCCCTCCGCGAGATCGCCGAGGGCCACGTCACCCTCGACTTGGCGAGCCTCCCGGGTGTCGCCGCCCCCGAGGGCGCGGCGGGCCTCAACCGTCGCTCCCTCCGCGACATGGAGGCCGAGGCGGCCCGCCGCCTCGCCGGCGGCAACTTCGACGATCTGCCGCCCGCGGCCGACGACGACGCCCTGCCCCCGGACGCCGACTGAGCCCACGCGGGCCCACCGCCTCCCCTTCGCACCCCCGGAAGCACCATGTCTGTCACCAACACCCCCTTCGAGAGCCTGCCCCAGGACGTGAAGGACTTCATCGAGGGCGCCGTCGAGCGCTACGATGTCCGCACGGTCCAGCGCCGCATCGACCGCGGCGACGTCAAGCCCGCGGACTACGCGGCGTACCAGGCCGGCCTGGACGACTGCTCCGACAACCTCGTCGAGAGCAAGGTCGTCTTCCAGCACAGCCGCCGCCCCCGCCGCTAACGCCGGCGCGGCCCGGCCCGCGCCAGCCCGGTCGCCGGTCTCCCTCGCGGGGCCGGCGTCCTGCGTTTTGCGGCGCGCCGCGCCCTGCTGCACCCGCTTGCACCCGCCAGGCCGCCCGCTCGGGTTAGCCCCGGCCCGGAGGTCGCCATGTCCCGAGTCATCCGTGCGCCCCGCGGCAACACCCTTCGCTGCAAGGGCTGGGTCCAAGAAGCCGCGCTTCGCATGCTGATGAACAACTTGGACCCGGACGTCGCCGAGCGCCCGGAAGACCTCGTGGTCTACGGCGGCTCCGGCAAGGCCGCCCGCGACTGGCCCGCCTTCGACCGCATCGTCGCCGCCCTCGAAGCCTTGGGCGACGACGAGACCCTCCTCGTCCAGTCCGGCAAGCCGGTCGGCGTGATGCGCACGCATCCCGACGCCCCGCGCGTGCTGCTCGCCAACAGCAACCTCGTCGGCCGCTGGGCCAACTGGGACCACTTCCGCGATCTCGAGCGCCGCGGCCTGATGATGTACGGCCAGATGACGGCCGGCTCCTGGATCTACATCGGCACCCAGGGCATCCTCCAGGGCACCTACGAGACCTTCGTGGCCGCCGGCCGCACCCACTTCGGCACCGGCGACCTGCGCGGCCGCCTCGTCGTCACCGCCGGCCTCGGCGGCATGGGCGGCGCCCAGCCGCTCGCGGCCACGATGGCCGGGGCCACCTGCCTCATCTTCGACGTGGACCCGTGGCGCGTGCAGCGCCGCCTCGACACCCGCTACCTCGACGAGGTCGCGCCCAGCATCGAGGCCGGCATCGCGCGGGCCCGCGCCTGCGCCGCCGCCGGTGACGCCCGGAGCATCGGCGTCGTCGCCAACGCGGCGGACGGCCTGGAGGCCCTGCTCGCGGCCGGCTTGGTTCCGGACCTGCTGACCGACCAGACCTCCGCGCACGACCCCCTGAATGGCTACGTCCCGCGCGGCCTCTCGCTGGACGCCGCCGCCGCCCTCCGCACCGCAGACCCGGCCACCTACACCGCCCGGTCCATCGCCACGATGGCGGACCACGTGCGCGCCATGCTCGCGCTCATGCGCGCGGGCGCCCACACCTTCGACTACGGCAACAACCTCCGCGCCGGCGCCGAGCAGGGCGGCGTGGCCGACGCCTTCGCCTTCCCGGGCTTCGTTCCCGCCTACATCCGCCCGCTGTTCTGCGAGGGCAAAGGCCCCTTCCGGTGGGTCGCCCTCTCGGGAGATCCGGCCGACATCGCCGAGACGGACCGCGCGATCCTCTCCCTGTTCCCCGAAGACGACGCGCTGCGCCGCTGGCTCACCCTCGCGGCGGAGCGCGTGCAGTTCCAGGGCTTGCCCGCCCGCATCTGCTGGCTCGGCTACGGCGAGCGCCACCGCGCCGGCCTCGCCTTCAACCGCCTCGTCGCCGAAGGCCGCGTGCGCGCGCCCATCGTCATCGGGCGAGACCACCTGGACTGCGGCAGCGTCGCCTCGCCCAACCGCGAGACGGAGGCCATGAAGGACGGCACCGACGCCGTGGCCGACTGGCCCATCCTCAACGCGCTCCTCAACGCCGTCAACGGCGCCTCCTGGGTCAGCTTCCACCACGGCGGCGGCGTCGGCATGGGCTACTCGCTGCACGCCGGCCAGGTCATCGTCGCCGACGGCACCGAGGCCGCCGCCCGCCGCATCGAGCGGGTGCTGCTCGGCGATCCCGGCATGGGCGTCCTCCGCCACGCCGACGCCGGCTACGACGAGGCCATCGCCGTCGCCCACGCCCGCGGCGTCAAGATCCCCGGCATCACCACCTGATCGGCTGCCCCGGGAAGCGGCCTTCCATCCATCGGTCTTTCGGATGTTGGGGCGGGGGCTGCGCCCCCGCAACGCCCCCGCCTCAAGCCCCGGTGGCCCCGCCGCGCGGCTCGATGATCTCCAGGATATACCGGCGCTTTTGCTTGCCGCCCATCGCGTGCACCAAGCGCCGCAGGGCCTCGGCGTGCACCCCGCGCTTGCCGATGACCTTCCCCAAGTCCGCCGGAGCGACCGACAGCTCCAGGACGCAAGACTGGGTGCCCTCGATCTCGGTGAGCACCACGGCCTCTGGCTGGTCCACGATCGCCTTGACCAGCTCTTCCACCAGCGTCCGAACGTCCATCGCTGCTCCTGCGCTCCGCCCGCGGGCGAGGTCTATCCGCCCGCGCGCGGGCCGGGGCCCATCATCGGCGCGGATTCGCGCCGGTCAAGGGGCGGGGCGGGGGAAGGCCACTTCTGGCCGCCGCGGACCCGCGGCGCAGCGGCCCGCGTCCAGCGAGTGACAAATCTTGACAGCGCCGTGGCAAGCGCAGGGTCCCCTCGCCCGAATGATGCGCGGGGGCCGGCGTCGATGCCGCAGCCGCCCGGGAGCGAGGGCGGCCCCTGGGAACCGCCCCGTGCGGCCCGGCGTCCAGCCCTGCAGCGGCCCCGGCCGCACGCTCCGAGGAGTCTCGCGATGTCCGCTTCCGTTCGCCTTCTCTCCGATGTCCAGGCCCACGCGTGGTCCGAGGACGAGATCAAGGCCCTCGCCCCGCGGGACCGCCGGCACGCCACGGATCTCGTCGTCCGCAAGTACCGGGACCGCATCTTCGCCCACGCGCGCGGCATCACCCGCGACGCCGAAGAGGCCGGCGACATCGTGCAAGAGGTCTTCATCCGCGCGATGCGCGAGCCCCGCTTGTTCGAGGCCGAGTTCCACATCAAGGCCTGGCTCTTCCGCGTCACGAGCAACCTCTGCTTCAACCGCGTGCGGGACCGCAAGCGCCGCGGCGACATCCTCGAAGGCATGCCCAAGGAGACCTCCTCCCGCGCCGACCAGGCGGACACCGTCTTCGGCGGCGAGCGGCGGGGCGAGATCCTCCGCGCCATCGAGCGCCTCAGCGAAGACCACGCCGAGATCCTCCTCCTCCGCTACTACGACGACCTGAGCTACGCCGAGATCGCCGAAGTCCTGGAGGTCAAGCTCGGCACCGTGATGTCGCGCCTGTCGCGCGCCCGCGCCCGCTTGCTGGAGGTCATGGGCCCCCAAGCCGCCGCGCTCGGCGATTGATCGGCCGGGAAGGCCCCAGCGCGCCGGGGGGTTGAGAGCGCGCCGGCCCCGCCCGGCGTCGGCCGCCCCTTCCGGTTTAGGATACAGCGGCGCGCGCGGGCGCGGTGGCAAGCGAGAGGCCCATGGACTGCGGGACGGCACGGGAGCGCGCGGTGGCTTGGCTCGAAGGCGAGCTGGGCCGCGCCGAGGCAGGGCAGGTCGAGGCGCACGTCGAGCGCTGCCCGCGCTGCGCCGATCACATCGCCGCGCTGGACGCCCAGCGGCCGGCCCTGCGCGCGCTGCGGGCGGCCGGCGAGGCAGCAGCGAGCCCGCCACCCGAGGGGTGGTCCCGCATGGACGCAGTGTTGGACGCCGCATTTTCCGCCAGCGAGGCCGCGCGCGCAGCCGCGGCCGCCCCGGTGCCGGCGCCCCGCCGTTGGGCCTTGAGCCCGTGGGGTGCGCTCGCCTACGCCGCCGCCCTGCTGCTGGCCCTCGGTTGGGGCTGGTGGCAACGCCAGGCCGCCGCGGAGGCCCGCACCCAGCTCGCCGAGGTGCAGGCCACCCTCGAGCGCGAGCAACGGCTCGGGGCCGGCGGCGCGGCCCCCGCCCTTGGCGCCGTCCCCGCCCTCGCGGTGCCCGCCGGTAGCCTGCAACCGGCCGCCTACACCCCGCAGCGGAGCACCTTCTGATCGCCGGGCTGCTCGTGGTGCTCGCCGGGGCGGGCGCCGTCCGCGCCCAGGACGCCGGGACGGTGCAGGCTGCGGTCTCGGTGGTGGAGGCCGCGTTTGGGCCGGAGCTGCCGGCCACCGAGCTGTGGCGGGGCGCGCTGGAGGGCGTGGTCGCCGGCCTCGACGCCCGCACCGGCGGCGGGAACGCCGTGCTCGACGCGGCTGGGCAGGCCGCCGCAGAGGCGTGGCAGCGCGGGGAGCGCCGCGGCATCGGCGCCGAGTACACCGTCGTCGCGGGCCAGGGCTTGCTGCTCACGGAGGTCTTCCCGGGAGGGCCCGGGGCTCGGGCGGGCCTCGAAGCCGGCGATCTGGTCGTCGCCCTGGACGACCGCCCCTTCGTCGGGCTGCCAGCAGCGGCCATCGACGCCCTGGTGCAGGGGGCGACAGGCGCCAAGGTCGCCCTGGACGTGCGGCGGCCGGGAGACCGCCTGCGCCGCTTCGATGTGCAGCGCGGGCCCTACTCGGTGGCCGGCGTGCAGGTGGACGCCCGGGCCGGTGTCCCCGTGCTGCGGGTCGCCTTTTTCGGGGCGGGGACCGCGGCGGCCCTGGAGGCGGCGTTGCGGGGCGCGGCCGGCGCGCCGGGCGTGGTCATCGACCTCCGCGACAACGAGGGCGGCGGGCTCGACGAGGCCGTGTCCGCCGCCGCGTTGTTTCTGCCAGAGGGCGCCGTGGTCCTGCACCGCATCGCCGCGGATGGCGTGCGGCAGGCCGTGGTGGGCGCGCGCCCGCGCCGCTGGGGGCGGCCGGTGGTCCTGCTCATCAACGAAGGCACGCGCGGCGCGGCCGAGGCCTTCGCGGTGGCACTTCAGGCCCACGGCGTCGCGCGGCTCGTCGGGGGGCGCACCGCCGGGGAGGCCCGCGCGCCGCGCTATCACCCAGTCGCGCCCGGGATCGTGCTGCGGCTCATGGACACGCGGCTCGAAGGGCCCACGGGACAGCGCTGGGGCGGGGCCGGTGTCCAGCCCGAGCTGCGCGTCGACCCGGTGGCCGCCGCGCTGCCGCCCGCGGCGGGTGCGCAGCTCGTGGACGTGCAGCGGGAGGCCGCGCTGCGCCTCGTGCCCCTCGCCGGCGGCCGCTGAACG
>JBEIVK010000380.1:0-4341 GCA_040373935.1 Alphaproteobacteria bacterium | reverse complement strand
GGCGGCGGGGCGGGCGGCGGTGGGGCAAGCGGCGGCGGGACTGATGGCGGCGAGACGGGTGGCTCCGGGGGCGCGGGTGCCTCCGGCGATGACGCCGCCTCTGACGGCGGCGGGACCGCCGGCGATGATGGTGCATGCGTCCCCGACTGCACGGGGCGCGAGTGTGGAGACGACGGTTGCGGCGGGTCCTGCGGGAGTTGTGGCGCAGACGAGGTGTGCAGCGATGGTGTCTGCGCGTGCGACCCCGCCGACTGCGCTTGCGGCGCGCCCGGTTGGCCGGTCGATCCGGCCACTGGTGCCAATGTCTGCCCTCCGTACAGTCGCCCCGCCGTTTTCTTCTCTGCGCATCCCGGGTCCTTCGCGCTCGGGATGGCGGGCGGCATCGCGGAGCACGTCGATGCCGGTCGTGATGTGTTCGTGGAGATCCTCACCCACGGGGAAAGCTCCAGTGTGCGCACTCGGTTGGGGGACGGGGGCTCCTGCTCTTGGCATTCTGGCTCGCACAACCTGTCCCTGGGCACGACCGCCTTCGGCGCGGCCCGGGTTGCGGAGGCGCTCGATGCGGCGGCGCGGCTCGGGGTGCGTGGCGTCGTCGTGTCGGATCTCGGTGACGGAAATCTGACGAGCGTCGAGGTCGCCGCGCGGGTCAATTGGTGGCTCGGCGGCGGCCATTCGGGCCTCGCGCTCAAGGGCTCGGAAGGCGTCACCGATGTTCGGACCAGCGGAGGATCCGCGCATCCAGACCACGCGGCCGTCCACGCGGCCCTCGGGTCATCCGGCCACGGGGATGTCCGTCGATACTTCCTCTACCACCATGTCGTCGGCCAAGCATCGCCAGACCGGACGTCCGACATCTCCCCCTGGTCCGCCGACAAGTCGAATGCCGTCAGCGCATACGAGCTGTGGTCGCCCGCGTCGGGCCGGTATGCGGTCGAGCGCCACAGCTGGGACGAGCTCCTGCTGGCGGTGAAGGCCTCTCCGTACGAGTACATTGACGTGCCTTAGGCCATTCACCGCGACGGCCGTCGGCAGTTCCGGCCCATCGCCGTACACTGAATCACCGTATCGGCACCTGACTGCACGTGGAGGTCGAAAGCCGGCTCGATGAGGTCGTCCTGCCCCGCGAAGCGAACCTGTACGCGGTAGGAGCCTGGCGGGACGCTCCCGGGAATCGCGAAGACCGTCCCCCAGGCGTCCTTTGCGTGGGCGGAGGCCAGTTGGCCGTCCCGTAGGTCGATGGACACCGTCCCGGGCGGCCGGGCCGCAGTGGCTTGGCTACGGCCTGCTGCGGGCTTCGGTGCGGACGGGGTCTGCGTCGCGGGGGATGGCTTCGTCCGCTCTGGCTCGTCCGGCTTTGGGCCTTTGGATTGCGGGCCTGCCTCGAATGCGCCCGATGGCGCGACCACCGGCGCCGCGAGGATGGAGGCGGTGCCATCGTCGTGTGGACCGGCGCGCTCGCGCGGTGGCGGTGGTGGCGCGGTGACGACCGGCAGGGGAGCTCCTCCCGGCGGCGGCGTTGCCTCGCGGAGACCCGCGATGGACCATGCGGCGACGACAGCGCCACCCACGAGGGCGATGCCGGCGATCGCGAGCCTGCGCCCCCGCAAACGATCGACGACATCCCCGTCTTTTGCGACGGGCGCCGCGGCGGTGGGCGGGGCGCTGGCTTCGGCGGCCAGCGACGCGGAGACGGGTGTGGCCTCGACCGGGGGGGCGTCGGCCAGCGGCGCGCCAAACAAGACGGCGGGGTCGAGCTCGGTTTGCGGGGCGCCTTCGACCGGGATGTTGTCCCGTGCCCAGGCCCGCAGCCACGGACCCGGCTGCGCGGCGACCATCTCTTGCAGGCGCTTGACGACGTCGCCCGCCGACGGGCGCTCGGCGGGCTCGTAGGCGGTCATCTCGGCAGCCAGGGAGGTCAACCCTTGCGAGACGTCGAGCCCGTTCAGCGCCAGGAGTGTCTCTCCCCGCGCCGCAACAAAGCCGGCTTCGCGAACGGGCAGCGTGCCGACCCGGCGCCCCATCAGGCACACGATCAAGACGACGCCGAGGGAGAAAATGTCTGCGGCGGCGGTGTCGATGCCATCCAGCCGCTCGGGCGCGACATAGCCGGGGGTCCCGAGGAACATCTGGCGTGTGGTGCTCTCGCGCTCCGGGTCGGTCGAATACGCAATGCCAAAGTCGAGGAGTCGGACTTCGCCCGAGCGGGTGAGCCGGATGTTGGATGGCTTGATGTCCCGATGGACCAGCGCGAGGTGCTTCCCGGTGCTGGCGTCCGTCGCCTCGTGGGCTTCTTCCAGGGCCGCGGCGATCTCCAAGGTCAATTCCGCGGCCACGCGGGGCGGCAGCGGCCCCCGGCTGATGGCGGCCTTGAGGTCCACGCCGTCGATGAAGTCCATGATGACCAGGCACCCGCGCGGAACGTCGATCACGTCGGTGACGCGAACGATCGCGCGGTGGTGGAGGCGACCGAGCAGCCGCGCTTCGTCTCGCAGTCGATGCAACATCATCTCGTGGAGCGCTGCGTCGCCCTGCTCCGGCGGCCGGAGCGTCTTGATCGCGACCGAACGGCGAAAACCCGAATCACCGACCAGCGTGCCCCGATAGACGGTGCCGAAGCCTCCTTCGCCAACCTTCGCGTGCAGGATGTACTGGCGTTCGCCGGCCCGGAGCGGCGTGAGGCCTCGCGCGGCCGCAGACGGGAGATGGGCCACGTCAGCGGCTCCGGACAACGATGGCGCCGGTCGCCAGCCCGGTCGCGAGCCCTCCGGAGGCGGCCGCCACGAGGGCCGCCGTCTGGTTGCGATCGAATCGGGCGTCGGCGGTGGATGAGGCGGGGTCCTCGCGGAAGTCTCGATAGGCGTTGAACGCGACGAGCCCGCTCACGCATGCGACGGACGCGGCGCTCGCGGCCGCGATCCCCAAGCCCCGCCCCGGATGGGGCGGCCCGAGTGCAGAAGCGCGCGTCGCGTTGCCATCGACGTAGAGCGTGCGGAGCGGCTTCCCTTCGACTGCGTGCTGAACCAGCGCCGCACGACGGGGCAGGGAACGGCTTGGCACACCGTCGACCCACCACTCGCCGCGTTTGGCCAGCCGCTGCGGCGCGGCGAGGTCTGTCGCGGCGGGGAGCTCCAGCGCGCGGTGATATTTGCTCCCCGGCGCGGCGATGTCGGTGGGGATCGTGGTTGGCCGCGCGATGGCGCGCCAGGCATGGAGGCTGGAGGCGGCGGCGGCGGGGGCGTCCTCCCCCGGAGCGTCGAGGGCCGCCCGCAAACCCTTGACGAGGTGCACATCGGCCGCGATGGCGAGCGGCACAGGAGACCCCGCGCATGGGAGCTGCAGGTTGAGGGCGTCCGACCAAACGCGGAAGCGGTCGAAATCCCAGGCGCGCCAGTGGGTGAGCGCCTCCGTCGCGACCGTGCCGATGGCGTTGGGCGTCGCCATGCACGGCGAACCGGCGGCAGCCGCAGCCTCGGGGGCCACTGCGAGGGAGAGGAGGAGAAGGAGGTGCCTCACGTGAGCCTGTCCGATGGTGGGTCAGCCACCCGCCGGGCTTGGCGTGTGGAGGCCCGGGATGCGCTTGAGTTCGTCGTCGCCAGTGTACCGGGCGAAGGAGCCCTCCGTGCCAGTCGTGGACCGGTAGAGCACGACGCGCGAACCCTCCCGCTGTGCCCGCCAGACCACGCGGGCCACGCTTCCCCAGAGGTCGGGCGCCTGTGCGGTGCCGCCTTCTCCGGCGACCTTCCGGGTGACGTCGAAATGGGCGGTGCTCTCGTGGGTCACGAACTCGATCGCGCTGCCGGCGGGCCGAACCGAGGCCACGATCCGGACGTGGCCCGGTGTGGTTTCGCCGGCGGCGTCGGTGACCTTGCGGCGCACCATGACATCTCCAGGCCGCAGGTCTTCGGGCTGAACCGTCGGACCGCCGAGGTAGTTGCCGCTCCAACCCTTCACGGCGTCGGACTTGCCGGCCGCGAGGAGGACCTGCGCGACGAAGCTCGAGCAGTCCACCGTGAGGTTGTACTCGACGAGGCGCGCCCGCATGGCCGCGGCGGTGGGCGCGACCAGGTTGAGGTCGACGCTGCGCTGGAGGAAAGCCCGCATGTCTTCGGCGGATGCCTCGAAGTACTGCTGGTAGGCGACACCCTTTCCGATGAGCGCCGCGACCCCCCGCCCGTTGAAGCGACCTTCGGACCGCATCTGCTGGTAGGCCGTGTCGCGACTGCGGCGTTCGGTTCCTTTTTGCAGCAGAGAAGCATTCCGAGGCAAGGCGTTGTGTGCGTAGGGAGCCTGGACGTTGATGATCCTCGCCTGCCCCTGCCCCGCCGGCACCCGGACTGGGAT
>JBEIVK010000195.1:0-6709 GCA_040373935.1 Alphaproteobacteria bacterium | reverse complement strand
GGTTCGTCTGCGGGTGGATGAGGAGCTGCTGGGCGAGCTTGATGATGGTGCGGTTGGCGCCGCCGACGTGGCGGCTCGCGCCGGCCTGGGTGCGGAGGCCGGAGACCACCTGGATGACGAGGTCGACCTGGTAGGGGAGCAGCGGGTACAGGTCGATGAACTTCGTGGCGTCGAGCTGGGGGAGCTCGATGTCGGCGGACAGGCGCGTGGCGTCCACGAGGCGGCCGCGGTGGGCGTCGTAGAGCTGGCGGAGGGTGGTCTGGGCGCCGGCGTTCTTGGAGAGCACGCGGCGGCTGGTGACGACGGAGATGTCCGCCGGCTCGAGGTGGACCTGGAGCGGGAAGCGGTCCATGAGGCGGTTGAGCTCGATGCGACGGTCGTCGAGGCCCGCCACGAGCTCGTTGAGCTTCTCCTGCGAGGTGACGACGAGCCAGAAGCGGCCGCGCCCCACGCGCCCGAGCGCCTGCACGATGCCCTGGAGGTCGAGCATCTTCTGAACGTCGCGGGCGACGTACTGCCCCACCTCATCGACCACGAACACGAGGCTGCGCCCGGGCCGGCGGCGGTCCATCAGGAGCTTGCACCGCTCGGCGAGCAGGTTCGGCGTGATGTCGGCGCGGCGGGTGGCGGCCTTCGCCCACGAGTCCGGCGCGTTGTAGGTGGAGGGCTCCAGGGCGTGCATCACCTTGCTCGCCTCGTTCAAGGCGAACGCGACGCGGGCCTTCGCGGTGTCCCACTCCTTGTTGAACAACTGGCGGTAGGTGGTCCGGAACTCGTCGAAGCGGCCGTCGCCTTCGAGGGCGATCTCCAGCTCGGCGAGGTCGAGGTCGCGGGCGTAGCCGAGCTGCTGGAGGAAGAGCCGGTAGACGATCTCGGTGAGCGCCTGGTCGCCGCCGCGCACGGCGCGGTCGGTGGACACGTCGAAGATGACGGCCTCGGTGGGGATGCGCTCGGTGATCTGCTTGAGCAGGACCGTCACCTCGGGGTTGCGCGCCTGCGCGGCGAGCAGGTCGGCGGCGGGCTCGCCGAGGATGGTGCGGTTGGCGAGGGCGGTGCCGGTCAGCTTCGCGAAGCTCGACTTACCGGAGCCGAAGAAGCCGGACACCCACACGCCGATGGCCTCGTTGGGCTGGCGCGGGGCGTTGTCGTAGCGGCGGAGGAGCTCCAGGAGCTGGTTGCGGATGGAGTCGGTGACGACGTACTCGCGGAACTCGTCCCGCAGGACGGTCTGGTCCGCCTGATCGACCTTGATGACCTCCTCGATCGGACGGTTGACGTCGTCGAAGAAGAGGGTCGCGACCTTCGCCATCAGTAGATCCGCGCGCGGTAGTTGTGTTCGGGGTCGAGCACGCCCATGAAGCCCAGCCCGGCGGGACTGTAGAAGCGCCCGGGGAAGAACAGGATGCTCGGGATCTTCACCTGGCCCATCATGCGTTCGAGGAGCGCCGAGGTGCGGTAGAAGGGGAAGAGGGCTCCGGCGCGGACCAGGAACAGGAGGTCGCGCTCGGGGAGGGCGTCCGCCGGGACGCGCGCGGACACGAGCGTGTCGAGCGGCGTCTCCTCGGTGAGGACGTGGGTGAGCGTGTCGATGAGCGCGTCGGCGCCGCTGTTCACCTCGGCCTCGGCCAGCGTGTCCACGTCGAGGTCGGGTGCGGAGAGCACCTCCTGCAGGCACTCGGAGAGAGAGACGAAGGTGACCCGCTTGCCGCGGTTGTCGAGGTCCGTGGCGAGCAGGCGGAGCGCCTTGCGCAGCTCCCACTCGTCGGCCGGGTCGTAGTGGAAGATCGCGCTCGGGAGGTTGTGGTAGGCGGAGATGGCCGTGGCGGTGTCCCGCCGCTGGAGGAGCGGCTTGAGCGCGGCGAGGCGGTCGTGGAAGCTCATCCGGTCACCCCCGCCACCCAGTCGGCCAGCGACGGCGCGGGCAGCTTTAACTGCGACAGGCTGCCGGCCACGTCGTAGTGGACGCGGCGGAACTGGTGGAGTCGGAGCAGCTCGGCCTCCACGTCCTCGGGGCGCATCCGGTACATGCGCCAGTCGGGCAGGTTCACGAGGCGGCGCGCGTTGGGCTCGCCCTCGGCCATCGCGTGCAGGAGGTAGAGGAAGCTCGCCTCGGGCAGGTGGTAGGCGGTGAAGCGGCGGGAGACGGTGCCGGCGAGGAGGCCGACGGCAGCGGCGACGCTCAAGAGCCCCGAAGCCGTGCGCTTTCGGGTGCTGGCCGCCCATGTGATCCCATGTTGTGCTTCCACGCCTTCGAGCCACAGGGCAACGTCTTCTGTGTCGATGCGGAACGCGCCGTCAACGTACTGCTCCCAGAGCCAGGTCGTGAGGAACTCCCGGAGTAGGAGGTCGTCGCGCGTCAGATGCCAAAGAAAGAGTGGCTCCCATTCGACCCGGTCCATCCCGCCCTTGGCCAGCAGGATGAGAGGCCGGTCGCGGACGGGGTCGATCCGGCTGTGGAAGACCTTGTAGATGAGAGTCAGCCAGTTGCCGGTGGCCCCGAAGG
Organism: Alphaproteobacteria bacterium; assembly: GCA_040373935.1. Lineage (GTDB taxonomy): Bacteria > Myxococcota_A > UBA796 > UBA796 > UBA2385 > JBEIVK01. The sequence goes on along the minus strand of JBEIVK010000195.1, from coordinate 4,206 downwards.
GGTTCGCCTCGACCAGGGACGTGAGGTTGTCTTCCAGACTTCGGGAAAAGTCCCACGCCCGGAACGCGGTCCACGAGTGCTCGATCATCGCGCCGCGGGTCGCGGTGAGCGACGAGAGGACGGCGCCCTTCGTCTCTCGCTTCATGCATCCACCCGCGCGTAGGGCACGACCAGCTCCCGCTTGGTCCCCCGCCCGAAGCCCGCCGCCAGCAGCGAGACCGTGCGGTCGTCCATCGCCCCGACACCGGGGAGCGGCACCCCGCGGCCGTCCGTGGAGCGGCGCAGCGTGGCGAGTCCGTGCTTCGCGGGGCCGAGGAGGCCGAGCGAGTCGAGCCATGGGATCAGCTCGGCCGACGGCGGCGCGGCGATCTTGTCGAAGAAGTCGAACCAGGTCGCGGGCGCATCGAGCCAGCCCTGCATCGCCGACTCGAAGGCGTCCTCCACCTCGGGGGCGAGCTTCCACAGCGTGGCGCAGCCCGGCGGGTTGAACACCTCGTCGCACCGGCTGCCCGCCACGGCGAACACCACGCGGGCGCGGGCGAAGGCGTGGGTGCGCGGCAGGCCGCGGGGGTAGAGCATGGCGCCGGAGCGCCCGAGGACGCCCTTGGTGTTCCACCACTCGGCGGCGTCCATCTCGCCGTAGCGGGCCACGGCGAGGCGGAGACGGAGGAGGTGCGAAAGGTCGAGGGGCATTGGGGTGGGCATTCTACGTCAGGTTGGACGCGTGGGACCGGAGCGACGGGCGGAGCGCTCCAGGTGGAGCTTGAGGTGCTCCTCCACCTGGAGGTAGCGCATGATCGGGGAGGCGAGCTCTTTCGTTTCGCGGCGCGCTACCTGCCGCAGCTCGTCGAGCCGTGCCTGGTAGGCGGCGTTCACGACAAGCTCCACTTCCGAGCCGACCGCCTCGCGGACGGCATCCTGGATCTCGATGAGGTCGCGGGTCTGGTTGTGCTTCGAGCCCTCGGCCTGGTTCTTCACCACCGGCGACCAGAGCATCAGCCGCACAGCGTAGGCCGGGAACGCCTCACGCAGGTAGGCGTGGTTCTTCTTGAACTTGTGGACAAACCTCGCCACGTTGTCGGGCTGCCCACCGCGGACGTACTGCATGCCGGTGATGAGGTGGGTCGCGACCTCGCACGCGAAGACCTCGTGTTTCCCGAGGTGCAGGCCGATCACGTCGATTTCCCCCTGCTCGGCCGCGGTCTTCACGTTGTACTGGATGAACGCGCAGCCTGCGACGTGGCGGAGCCACTCGCCACAGATCTCCTCGCCGGGGTTCATCCCAGCACCGGGGCGAGTCGCCGATGGGTCACGCTTCGGCTTCCCAGCAGGGCCTGCACAGGGGCCTGGCGAACGAGGTGGAACGCTCCTTCCCGCAGGCGTGGCAGTGGCTCTCCTTGTACTCGGGGTTCTCGTACTTGGCCCAGGCCTTGAAGCAATCCGGGCACAAGGGGCGGTCGGGATTGAAAGCGATGTCGTCGCCGCAGCGGATGCAGTGGCCCGTCTTCGCCCGGCCCCGTGAGGGGGCCGACTTCGGTGCGGCGGCGGCGGGGCGCGCCCCGTCCACCATCGCGGCGAGGCTGGCGACGCTGCTCGCGGCTTTCACCTTCGCCGCGATCTCCTGCTCGTCCTTGGCGCGGTCCATGAGCCCCTTGGTGTGGGCCACGATCTCGTTGAACAGCGCGGTGTCCTGCTTCGCGTGGGCGCGAATCGCGAGCTCCCACGAGTCGAGCGCCGAGGACTTCAGCAGGTTCATCGAGGTGACGATGGCCTGCGACTCGCTGATGTAGACCTTCGCGTGCAACCTCGCCAGGAACGCGACGCGCACGCCGACGGTCGCCAGATCGCGGGCCTTCTCTTCCTGCTTCGCGCGGTCGTCCCCGCCACGGAGGAGGAGCACCACCTTCATGCCGGGGCGGTTGGCCGCCCGCTTGATCTCCGTGGTGAGCCGGTCCCAGGGGTCGAAGTACGGCGAGACGAGGATCAAGACCTGCTTCGCCCCTTCGATGAGCGCGAGAACCTCGCGGGAGATGTCGGTACTGCTCAACACGTCCATTGACGATCGTTCCTGTTTCGCCGCATCTCCGCCGACCCTCGGGCGCGATGGGCGGACAAGCTTAACGCTCATGCGATGCGGACGGGAGACTGGTAATCGTCCTCTACGACCCGCCCCCGCAGTAGCAGAGCGCGCTGAGCGCCGTGACGATCCCGGCTGTGGAGAGGAGTAACCAGGGCCATCGGGCGGCCGGCCCGGCTCGAGTCCCTGCCGTCCCGGGCACGCCGGCGGCGGGGGCTCCCTCGGGATCGGGGGCGGGATCGCCGGCCGGAGTGGGCGCGGGCCCGCCGAGCGCAGCCACCACCTCCGCGGCGGCCGCCTCGTACCGGCTCGACTTCTCGCCGCGCGCGTTCGGGTGCGGGACCGGGACGACGAGGGCGTTCACGCCTCCGATCACGACGCGGCTGGGGCCATCGCGCGCGCCGAACCGGGGGCGAAGATGGGCTTCCACGGGCTTCCCGACAGCCACGATGACCCGGGGCTGGGTGATGGCGATCACGCGGGCGAGGTAGCGATCCGCGCAGGGCGAGCCCGACCGCGGGAGGGAGCTGGCGTCCTCCGTGGCGCAGTGGAACAGCTCCGTGACCGCCGCGACCTCCTCGAAGGGACGCCCGGGGAACGCCGCCGCCGCAATCCGGGCGTGCAGACGGTAGTGGCGCTCCGCGCCGTCCACCGCGATGTAGGGCTGGACCGCGACCCGGTTGTTCGAGAGCGCCTCGAACGCCGCCTCGTCGCCCATGACCCTGTCGTGAAGCCAGGTGTTTCCGGCTGAATGTCGTGGGTTGAGCCCGATGAAGAGGAGCGGCGCCGGCCCCTGCGCGCCGATGATCGGCGGGAACTTGTGGAGCGGTCCCGCAGTGGAACGCGTGAATCCGAAGGCGAGGTTCGCGCAACGCTCGCAGGCGAAGACCTCCCTACGGAGGGAGGTCGCCCCGGGGGGCGGTTGGGGCCTGCGCGCGGACGCGGCGGCTCAACCGGACCGGATGGTCGCCACGACGCTTCCGAGGCGGATCGCGGCCCCGGGCGCGAGCTCGACGACCTCTCCAGCGGTGAGCCTCCGGTCGCCCACCCAGGTTCCGTTCGTGCTGCCGAGGTCGCGGAGTGTCCATGTCGTTCCGCTCACGACGAGCTCCGCGTGCCTGCGACTGAGGCTCGGCTCGTCGATCTCCACGTCGGCGCCGACCTCGCCTCCCGAGCGCCCGACGAGGAGTCGCGTGCCGTGCAATGCCCACTGGCGTGCGCCCACCACCAGCGTGAGCCCACCTTCGACCCGGTCGGGCACGCTGGCGGGGACCGCGGCGGCGCGCGAGGCCGAGGCAGGCTTCCCCTGGTCCCCGGCTTCTGGAACCGGTGCCTCGAGGCCCCTACGATTACGCATCGCCTCTCCGGTCCCGCAAGAGATCGACCGTCTCTTCGCGCTCCGCCCGTCCGAGCGGCACCCCGTCCGCCAGCCGCCTGAGCTCCTCGCCGATCCGCGCGGTCGCGCGCGGGTCGCCGAGGGCATCGACGAGCTCCGACAGCGTGCGAGTGTGGCGAAGTTGGTCGTCGGCATCTTCGGTGGCGGACCGTAGCTGCGCCGTGCGGGCGAGTTCGATTCGCACGCGGAGCTTGTCCACCTCGGGTTCGAGGGCGGTGAGCTCCGGGGAGTGGGGTGCGACGAGGTTCAGCGTCAACTGCGCCTCCACTTCCCCTCCGTCGGCCTGCCGGACCCTGAGCGTGCCGACCCCTCGCGCCCCCCGGCCGGAGGCGAGCGGTGCCCGAAACCGAAGACGGAGCCCGATCGTCCCGCCCTCGGTGGCGGCGAAGGCTACGCGGCTGTCGGTCACCGTCAGCGGCTGGACCCGCGGCGCCGCGCGCCAGACCTCCAGGAGCGAGAGCTCGTCGGAGTCGAGCGCGAGCGCGAGATCCACCTCCGCGGCTCCGGCTCCACGAAGGTCGGAGAGCACGCGATCGGCCAGCGCCGCCGGCGCCACTCCGATGGCCGACGGGCCGCCGCCAGCGTCCGCGAGCGAGCGCAGGAAGCTCCCGTCGTAGCCTTCGGCGCTCCCGATCCCGATGACGCTGGTGCGGACCCCCACGCCGCCGAGCGCGCGGGATTGAACGAGGAGGGGTTCGACGTCGGCCCGGCGTCCGTCGGCGTCCGTCGGGTC
>JBEIVK010000617.1:0-2853 GCA_040373935.1 Alphaproteobacteria bacterium | reverse complement strand
GCAGAGCCTCGCGCAGGCGCAGCCGGTCCCGCAGGTCCATTTCCCCCCGCACGGGGGGCGCGGTCGCGGAGCGAACGCCCCCGGGCAGCTGGAGAGCGGAGGCAGCCCGGGGCGGGGGTCGAGGCGGCTGGGAAAAACGTGGGCGGAGAACGCCAGCTAGTTGGACGAAGTCGCCGCGAAGCGTCGAATGCTGCGCGGAGGAGCGGAGCGGTAGGGAGCCGCAGCCGACAGGCTACACGCCGCAGTAGGGCTTGTCGCAGGGGTTGCCGCAGGTGTCGGGTCGGCCGCCGGGGTGCGAATGGCGGCGGGGGGCGGGACACGTCTGCCGACTACGCGGGACCGGGACCGGCCGCTCTGGGCCGCCCTCCCCCGGGGTCCAGTACGGCTTGCCGGCCGGGTCACCGTCGAAGACGCGCCGCGCATCCACAGCTCCGAGGCCGCACACCAGGCAGCCGCCGGCGAAACCGCCGCAGGCCTCGTGCCAATGGGCCCGCTTGTGGAAGACGAAGTCGTCCACCCACACGACCCCCAGCATGGGGCGGAGCGAGGGGCGAAAGCCGTCGATCGCGGCGGGACCGTGCTTGGGGGGCCACCAAGGCGGCTCCGCCGCCGGGCCGCGCGCCGGGCTGAGCGGCGTGCCCCAGTCGGTGGACGACACGCGCTTGTCGCGGCCGTCTGCGATGTCCCGGAAGGAGTTCTTGCCCACCTTGGGCACGGCCCCTGTGGGCACGGTGGACGCCATGGTGGACCCGACCAGGCCGGGTGCGAGGAGCTCGGCCGCCCCCTGGCCGAGGATCCTTGCGAGCTGCTCGCCGAGAGCCGCCCTCGCCGCGACCACCGCCAGGTTCTTGTGACAGGGCAGGTGGGTGGGGTTGGTGCCGGGGCGCGGGTAGTGCAGCATCCCTGACACGATGGCCCGCGACCCGCCATCCAGCAGGGTGGGCCGGGCCCAGGCGGGGTGGCTCACGACCAGGCCGACCACACGCCCGCCCGGGTAGAGGGTCGAGCCGTCCGCGACCCTCGCGGGCTGCGCGAGGATCCGGACCAGGGGCAGGGCGCTCATGCCGTCGACGCCTGCGGTGTAGCGGAGCGCGCCCACGCGCTGCCGAGGCGCTGCACTGCCGGAACCGTCGAGCTGCGGTGGTGTCGGGCCGGGTGCGCGGGCCTGGAGCGCCCTCCACCCGAAGAAGAAGGCGAGCCTCCCTTTTAGCAGTGACCCCGCCGCGGCGGCCGCTTGGCCGGGCCGGGTGGGCGTGCCGCTGAGGAACCGCTCCGAGTCCGCCAAGGTAGCGCGGGGGGGAAGACCGTCAGAGAGCTGGCGCCGAATGGGGTGGTCGGCCGGGTCCGGTCTTGCCGCGGCGCGCACCCCGTCCGGCGGCGGCCCGGAGTTCGACGGGGGCGGCTGTACGGGGGCGGCGGAGCCCGCCGGTGGGACCGCAGCTCCAGGGAGGCCGAAGGGTGGAGCCAGCGCCGGGGGGGATGCCCCCTCCCCCGAACCCGGCGGCTCCAGCAGTCATAGATGGAACGGGGGGGGGCGGGCCAGCCGCTCGCGGGGCAAGGGCAGGTTGTACGCGCCGATCAGCTCGACCCACTTGTCCTTCGCCGCCCTGGTCAGCTGGGACGCGTCCTGCCACTGTGCCGGGTCCCGCATACCGTTGTTGAAAAAGCCGGGGCAGTAGCCGCAGCGCGCGATGTAGCGGAGCGGGCAGTCCCACGTGGCGTGCGGGCCCGGCGCGTATCCGGGTGCGTTGCTGTGGTTTCCGCAGCCGCACGGCGGGGTCCAGGTCTCCCCCTCGGGGGCAGACGCGCAGTCCCGGCCCGTGACGTACCCGTGCATGGGCTGACTGAGGAACTTTTCTTTGTCTTTGTCCTTCTTGGGGCGAGTGGTGCCCGGCTCGGCCTTGACCGGAGTGTAGGACGCGGGGGTCGTCGGGGGAAACTGGAACGGCGAGCCGCCGACGGGGGCGGGAGGAGGGCACCCGGAGGGGCCGCACTGCCCCCCCCAGGCGAAGGCGCCGAGCGAAGCCGGCGAGGCGACCACGCGAGCCGGCCCGGGGGAGAACGGGGCCACGTAGGCCGGCGGGGGCGGCCAGTACGTCGGGCTCGGCGGCAGCTCCATCACCGTGGGCGCGGGAGTGAACGCGTGGTGCACGGGGATGTACGCGTCCGCGAACGAGACCGCGGGAGTCGGCGGCCGCAGAATGCCGCGCGGCGACTTGGCCGGCGGCGGCGGAGGTGCGGGCGGTCCGTGCCCTCCCCCTTCGCCGAGCAGCGGGGGCGGGGCCCCGGCGGAGGGCCGACCACAGTCGGATTCGAGGATTTGGCGCATAGCTGGTGTGAAGAGGGTCAGGTAACGGGTGCCGGCGAACCGCGCCTGCTCGCCGTAGGGCATGCGCGAGGCACAGTCCGCCAGGACTCGGTTGAAGTCGGCGAAGTAGGACCGCAGCTCACCGAGCTGGCGCGCGACATTGGCCAGGATCTCCTCGCGGGGCCTGCCCGCTGGCAGCACCGCGGCGAAGCGGACGTAGCGCCGCTCGAGGAGGACCACGAAGAGGTCGATAAGGTTCTGGATGGCCGGGGCGCCGACGTGTTCCAGGCGGCGCGCGGCGGTGCTGACCGCCTCCCAGGCGGTGGCGAGCTCGTCGAGCGTGGCCTTGTACGCGGCGCGGCCCGTGTTGCCTCCGATAGCGCGCCCTGCGAGGCCGGCCCAGTCGGATATGCGTTCCCCCTCGCTCACCAGGCGGAGGTGCTCCGCATCCAGCTCAAGGCCGTCGTCGAGCGCGAACGCGAACGTGAGGCGGTGAGGAAAGGCGACGTTCCGCGGGTCCTCCCGCCGGCTTGTAACCGGGCGCT
>JBEIVK010000230.1:0-6148 GCA_040373935.1 Alphaproteobacteria bacterium | reverse complement strand
GCGATGCCGATGCCGCCCACCTGCGCGGCGAGCGCATCGGAGAGGTAGTCGCCGTTGAGGTTGAGGGTGGCGATGACCGAGTAGTCCTCGGGGCGCAGCAGCACCTGCTGGAGCATGGCATCGGCGATGACGTCCTTGATGACGACCTCGTGGCCCGAGGCGGTGCGGATGCGGGTCCAGGGGCCGCCGTCGATGAGCGTGCCGCCGAACTCCTTCTGGGCCAGGGCGTAGGCCCAGTCCCGGAAGCCGCCCTCGGTGTACTTCATGATGTTGCCCTTGTGGACAATCGTCACGCTCGGCAGCTTCTGGTCCACCGCGTACTGGATGGCGGCGCGCATCAGGCGCTCGGTGCCCTCCGAGGACACCGGCTTCACGCCGATGCCGCTCGTCTCCGGGAAGCGGATCTTCTTGACGCCCATCTCCTTCTGGAGGAAGTCGATGACCTTGCGCGCCTCGGGGGAGCCCGCGGCCCACTCGATGCCGGCGTAGATGTCCTCGCTGTTCTCGCGGAAGATGACCATGTCGACCTTCCACGGCTCCTTCACGGGCGTGGGCACGCCCTCGAACCACCGCACGGGCCGCACGCAGGCGTACAAGTCCAGCTCCTGGCGGAGCGCGACGTTGAGCGAGCGGATGCCGCCACCGACCGGCGTGGTGAGCGGCCCCTTGATGGCGACCTTGTACTTCTTGACGGCCGCGAGCGAGTCTTCGAGGAGCCACGTGCCGAACTTGTCGAAGCACTTCTCGCCCGCGTAGATCTCGAACCAGTGGATCTTCCGGGCGCCGCCGTAGGCCTTCGCCACCGCGGCGTCGAGCACCCGCACGCTGGCCGCCCAGATGTCGGGACCGGTGCCATCGCCCTCGATGAAGGGGATGATGGGGTCGTTGGGGACGTGCAGAGAGCCATCGGCGCTGACGGTGATCGCAGAGCCGGTGGACGGGGGCGTCAGGTGCGTGAAGGACACAGGAGCCTCGGACGGTTCGAAGGACAATGCGGCATCGCCCCGACCGGGAGCCCGGCGGGGCGACGCAAGGCGGCCGATCAGCCGCGGACGGGCGGGTGGCAGAGCGGCGCGGCCTCTTCCTTGGAGAGGCGGCGGCGCGGCTGGTTCACCGGGATGTCGTCGGGGCGGTAGATGGCCACGCCCTTGCCGGCCCGGTGAACGGTGCGCTCGTCCACGATCTGCGCCGAGATGCCCGAGCAACGCGCGAGCCCGAACAGCACGGTGTAGTACTCGGAGTCGGCGAGACCGCAGGCGCGCAACAGCGTGCCGGAGACGGCGTCGACGTTCGGGTACGGGTTCTTGACCTTGGGGCTCGACTTCAGGACCTTGACGGCCCGCTCGCGCATGATGACGGCGCGCTGGTAGAGCGGGTCGTCGGCGCAGAGCTCCTGCCCGAGGTTGTACTGGACGGCGGCGCGCGGGTCTTCGGCGCGGAGCACCGCGTGGCCGAACCCGTAGATGGAGCGGCCGGCGTCGAGCTCGGTGCGGACGAAGGCCTCAATCGCGTCGGCGTCGTTGGTGCCGGCCTTCTCGAGGAACTCCAGGCACTCCTGGTTGGCGCGGCCGTGCAGCGGCCCGTAGAGGCCGGCCATCGCGGCGGTGAGGGAGGCGTAGGCGTCGGACTTGCCGGACGCGACGGCCTTGCCGGTGAACGTGGAGAGGTTGCCGCCGCCGTGGTCCATGTGAAGCACGTAGAACACGCGCATCAGGCGGGTGAGCTTCGCGGCATCGGCGCCGGGCACGCCGAGCATCTGCACGAAGTTCTCCATCAGGCCGAGCGTGGGGCGGGAGGCGATGGGAGCGCCCCACCCGCTGCGAACCCGGTAGATGGCGGCGACCAGCTCCGGGAGCTGCGCCACGACGTTGAGGCCGTCTTCCTTGTAGTTGCCGGTCTTGCAGAGCATGCCGGTGAAGGTGAGCGCCGCCATCAGCCACTCCATCGGGTGGCCCTCTTTGGGAAGGCCAGCGATGAGCTGGATGACGCGCGGGTCCACGGCGGAGCGGCGGACCAGCTCGGCCTTGAAGGCAGAGAGCTGCTCGGCCGTGGGGAGCGCCTTGTGGAAGAGCAGGTAGATGGCGGCCTCAGGGTCGAGGTCTGCCAGGTCGGCGATCGGGTAGCCGACGTAGTGCAGGCCGTCCTGCGGGTTCACCTCGGAGGTGAAGACCGTGCTGACGGGGAACCCGCGCAGCCCGGTGTCGAGGTGCTGCTCGGTGATCTCGAAGAGGACCTTGTTCTGCTCGCCCATGGCGACCTCCGGCGAAGACGGGCCCCGGGCCTATCCCGGACGGTGAGGCCACGCCACGCCAGGGACGGGGCGCCGCGGCAACGGGGGCAACGCGCACGCCCAGCCTGCGCGAAATCACACGACCGGCGGCCCGCCGAGCCCGCGCTGGATCTGCCCGGCGAGATCTCGCTCCACCGCCTTCGCCGCGACCTTGATCGCGTTGCGGACCGCGCGGGCGTTGCTGCGGCCGTGGGCCTTGATCACCACCTTGTCGAAGCCGAGCAGGGGCGCGCCGCCATACTGCTTCCAATCGGCCATCGCGTGAAGCTGCTTGAGGCCGTCCGACAAGATGCCGAGCCCAAGCTTCCAGCTGAGCTTTCGCGACGCGGCGTCCCGCGCGAGGTCCGTCACCACCTCGGTGATGCCCTCCAGCATCTTGAGCACGACATTGCCGAGGAACCCCTCGCAGACGACGACGTCGACCGTGCCCTTCGGGATGTCCAGGCCCTCGACGTTGCCGTGGAAGTTGACCCCGGGGAGGCCGCGCAGACGCGCGTGCGCGCCGACGATGGCGTCGGTGCCCTTCGTGGGCTCGGTCCCATTGGACAACAACGCGACGCGGGGGCGCTCGTTGTCCGAGATGATGCGGGCGTAGGCGCTGCCCATCACCGCGAAGCCGACCAGCTCCTCGGCGGTGCATTGCACCGTCGCGCCCACGTCCAACATCAGCGCGAACGGGTCGCCCCGCGGGCCGTGGCGCTGCTCGGTGGGGTACACCGCAGCGAGCGCGGCGCGCCGAATGCCGGGCAGACGCTGGAAGTGGTCCGCCGCCGACAAGATGACCGCCCCGGTGTTGCCCGCGCTGACCAGGGCGTCGGCCTCCCCGGCGGCCACCAACCGCGCCGCCGTCGCAACGCTGCACCCCGGCCGGGCGTCCAGCGCCTCCCGCGGCTTGTCACCCTGGGCGACGTGCCCTTCGGCGTGGACGATCTGCAACCAGGCGGGATCGTAGCGCTCCCGCGACAGGGCGGCGCCGATGCGCGCGCTGTCCCCCACGAGCAGGACCCGCACGGGGCGCTCCTCGCGGGACAGCACGGCGGCCCCCGCCACAACGACGTCGACGCCATGGTCCGAGCCCATGGCGTCGAGCGCGACTCGAATCGGGGAGGAAGACATGCGGTCATCCTACCCCGGCGCGGGCATCACATCGGCCAGAAGAGCACGGTCGCCAGGGTGTCCGACGGGTTCTCCAGCTCGCTCACCTTGACGCCGTAGTCCGAGATCGAGAAGAGCTTGTCCTCGATGATGACGCTGCGGCGCAAGGAGGCGTACCAGTAGTACTCGTCGCAGGGGCCGCGGCCAGCGTCCCACAAGCAGTCGGAGGCGGAGACCAGATCCGTGTGGTCCACCCAGCCGACCTCCTGCAGCGCGTTCTCGGTGTCCAGCACGACGAGCCCGGAGAAGCCACTGTACTCGCCGGTGGATTCGTCCCAATCGTAGGTGTACAGCGGGAGCGTCAGCATGCCACGGTGCAGGGTGAAGGCCTTGTGGTCCCACAACGCCTCGGACCACGACCAGTCGTCGGTGGACACCGTCCAGGTGTGGGCGAGCTGCGGGTTGGCGAAGTCGCTCACGTCGAACATATTGGCGGCGAAGCCGGTGATCTCTCCGGTGTCGGTGCCCGCGTAGCCCACGGAGAGCACGATGTCCTCGCTCACGGGGTGCAGGTAGGTGGAGAAGCCGGGGATCTTCAGCTCGCCCACCACCGCGGGGGCCGTCGGGTCGCTCAGGTCCAGCGTGAAGAAGGGATCGATGCGCTCGAAGGTGACGAGATACCCCTTTTCGCCCATGAAGCGGGCGGACTGGATGGTCTCGTTGGGGGCGATGCCGCGCACCTCGCCGGTGAGCGACATGTCCTGTGCGTCCAGCACGAAGACGTTGTTCGCCGGATCCACCTCCTCGCTGCCCCACCAGCCGTCCGAGGTCGCCACGCGGAGGTGGCCGTCGTACTCGCCCATGCTGAACTGGTTGAGCAACCAACCATCCACCTCCCCGGAGGTCTCATAGACCGTGTCGTCGCCCGCGAGGGCGAAGCGGTGGATGCGGGTGGTCAGGTCCACGTCGCCCCAGCCCCACCACCAAAACCAGCTCGTCTGGCTGACGTAGAGGTTGTCTTCGGAGGCGTAGATGGTCCACCCGTCGGCCAGCAGGCCGGTGGCAGCCACGTCGGAGCCGGCCTCGCCCGCCGCGAGGTCCAGGTGGACCACCGACAGCATGTTCGGGTAGGAAAGGTCCTCGGTGTGGTACACGTCGCTGCACGACAGCAGGGGCTCGGCGGTGCCGCCATCCACGTCCGGTGCGTCGACCATCTTCGGCAGCAGCTCCGCGTCCGAGAGCGCGCCCACCGCAGCCCCGACGTAGGGGCGGAGGATCATGCGGGCCTGGGCGCGCCAGAGCTCCTGTTCGGCCTCGCCGGCCTCGTAGTCGTACTCCGGCAGCTCGATGGAGCCGTTGTAGATGGCGTCGTAGATCTCGTAGGGGAATTCCTGCCACGTGTTGATGACGGTGTAGGTGTCCGACTCCACCTTGCGCGCGCCGCTCATCCAGCCCTGGATCGCGACCTCCCGCAGTACGCTGGGGTTTTCGCGGTCCGACACGTCGACGACGGTGAGCTGCGTGCCGTAGCCGTAGCCCCAGCGGTCCGCGAAGGCCGGCACATCGTAGACGTACGAATAGACCAGCGCGCGGTCTCCCTCCAGGAAGAGCTGGTAGGGGTAGCCGTCGATCTGCACCTTGCCGGCCACGGCGGCCTCTTCGGCAGGCCAGCTCTTGACGATGGTGAGCTCCTCCTGCTGCGCGATGTAGAGGAAGTTGCCGTCGGTCTTCACGAGGTCCGGCTCGTCGACGTTGGCCTCCTGCGTGTTGGTCTCCGACCAGTCCGTCGGCCCCTCGCCGCCGCCGTCCCCGCCGTCCTCGGCCCCGCCGTCCTCGGCCAAGCCACCGCGGCCGTAGCCGTACATGTTGGAGACGAGGTTCTCCGTCCAGGTGTCCACGAGGTAGGACCGCAGATCCGAGCAGTCCTCGAAGCGCCGAAGGCCGATCCCCGCCGGGGTGTCCGGGGTGGGCTTGACGTCCGGCTCGCCGCGGTTGCAGGCGGCGAGGCCGAGAAGAGAGAGCAGAAGAACGGGGCGGTGCGTCATGGGTCCTCCGAACAACCGGCGGGGCCGGTGGGCGCTTACTGGGACAGCAAGAGCCGTGCCAGCCCCAAGGATAGCGGGAAGCAGGCCGATCCGCGACGGGTGTCGCGATCTCCCCCGCGGTGGACCGCGACATCTGTGTCCGGGCCGCGATACCCGCCGCGTCGCCGCGGCAGGAGGGACGGATGGATCGCGTGACCTTGGTGGACCCGGAGGGCCGCCCGCAGGACTACGGCCTGCTCGCGGTCGTGGAGCTGGACGACGCCCTGTACGCGGTGCTCACGCCGTGGGACGCCCTGGGTGGCCCGGAGGACGAGCCGCTGCCGCTCCGGGTGCTGCCCTGCGCGGAGGTCGAGGGGCGCCCCGAGTTTGGCGCGGAGGTCGAGCCCGCGCTGGCGCAGCAGGTCATCGAGATCGCGGAGTCGTACCTGCTCGAGGACGACGGGGACGAGGCCTGAGGGCGGTCACTCGGTCTCTTCCCCGAGGATGAGCGCGACGCCACGCTCGGCGTCCCGGAAGCTCACGCCCAGCCGCTTGCGGACCGTCGCGAACGCCTTGACCCGCTTGCCCTTCTCGACGAGGTCGATCACCTCGTCGCGGAGGTCTTTCGGGAACGACGCGTAGGACGGCAGCGGCAGCTCCGGGGCCGGCGTCGGGCGGGGGCCCGCCACGGCGGCCGGCGGCGGCGCCGGAGGGCCAGAGAGCGCCGCGAGCGTGGGGC
>JBEIVK010000866.1:0-1859 GCA_040373935.1 Alphaproteobacteria bacterium | reverse complement strand
CGGAGCGAAGACGGCGAGGTCGGCGGCGCCGCCGACCCGGAGGCGGCCGAGGGCGGGGCGCGCGAGGGCTGCGGCGGCGTTCACGGTGAGGCCGCGGATCGCCTCTTCGACCGTGAGCCCTTGGAGCACACACGCGAGGGTGGCGGCGGCCAGGGGGTCGTGCAACGGGCTGGAGCCGGGGTTGAGATCGGTGCCGAGGGCGATGGGGACGCCGGCTTCGCGGAGGGCGGCGACGGGCGGCGGGCGGTCCCGCAGGTAGAGCTGGGCGCCCGGCAACAGGACGGCGACGGTGCCCGCGGCGGCGAGGGCGGCGATGCCGGCGTCGTCGACGTGCTCGAGATGCTCGCAGGAGGTGGCGCCGAGGGCGGCGGCGGCGGCGGCGATGCCGGTGTGGGTGACCTGCTCGGCGTGGGCCTTGAGGCGCAGGCCGGCGGCGCGCCCGGCGCGGAGGATCTCGACGGCTTCGTCGAGGGAGAAGGCCCCGCGGTCGCAGTAGACGTCGATGAAGTCGGCGAGCGGGGCGCAGCGCGGGATCTGCACCTCGACGAGCTCGCGGACGTAGGCGGCGCGGCGGGCGCGGTGCTCGGCGGGGACGGTGTGGGCGCCCAGGAACGTGGGCACGATGCGGGCGGTGTCTTGGAGGTCCCAGGCGCAGCGGAGCAGGCGCTCCTCGGTGGCGGGATCCAGCCCGTAGCCGCTTTTGACCTCGACGGTGGTGACGCCGCGGCGGACGAGGCGGCGGATGCGGGCGCGGGCGGCCTCCGTGAGCGCGGCGCGGGTGGCGGCGCGGGTGGCGGCGACGGTGTGCAGGATGCCGCCGCCCTCTTCGAGGATCTGCGCGTACGGCACGCCCGCGAGGCGGCGACGGAACTCGGCGGCGCGGCTGCCGGCCCACACCGCGTGGGTGTGGGGGTCCACGAGGCCGGGGAGGCCGACCAGGCCTTCGCCGTCGAGGACCTCGTCGGCGTCGGGGGCGTGGGCCGCGGGGCCGAGGTAGACAAGCGCGCCCTCCGCGAAGCCGACGCTCCAGCGCTCGTGACGGCCGAGGTCCTCGCCGGCGGCGGCGTCGAGGGTGTAGAGGACCGACAGGTCGTGGACGAGCAGCTCGGCGCGCACGCGGGGGCAGCCTCAATCGGCGGTGCGGACGACGCCCAGGAGGGCGTCGACGGTGCGCTGGTCTGCACCGGGGAAGGGGTATTGATCCAGCTCATCGGCGCGGACCCAGCGGACCTGCTGCACGCGAACCGGCGCGGCCGGGGAGAGGAGGGGGGCGCGCATCACGACGAAGGTGAGGTCATAGCCGTGGTAGGCGTGCTCCACGGCCATCAGGGGCTCGCCCACGTCCACCGTGCAGCCGAGCTTCTCGTACAGCTCGCGCGCGAGGGCGGCGGCGTCGCCCTCGCCGTCTTCGACGCGCCCGCCGGGGAACTCCCAGAGGTCCGGCAGCACGGCGGACGACCGGCGCTGCGTGATGAGGTAGCGGCCTTCGACCTCGATCTCGGCGGCGACCACGCGGACATGGGGACGGGACACAGCGGCTCCGGGCTCGGGCTATTCGCAGCCACGGCCGAGGCCGCGCAGGCGGCCATCGACCTCGCGGCGGAGGTCCACGTCGCCCGACGAGTAGAAGCGGGCGAGGCAGTAGTGCTCGACGGCGAGCGCGAGCTGGCCCTGCTGCTCGGCCACGTAGCCGGCGCCAAAGCGGGCCCCCGCGTTGTTGGGCGCGCGCTCCAGCGCTTGCGCGAAGGACTCGGCGGCCTCTGCGTACTGGCCACGGTCCACGCTTTTCCAGCCGCGATCGACGAGGCCGCGCACCGACGGGCCCTTCGGCGCGGGGGCCGCCGCGGGCGCAGCAGCGG
>JBEIVK010000245.1:0-5898 GCA_040373935.1 Alphaproteobacteria bacterium | reverse complement strand
GCCAAGGCGGGTCGGCCACCGCGGTCGCCGGCCCGGCCGGCAAGGTCGAGTCCACCGATGGCACCGCGAAGGCGGCGACGGCCCGCGGCTACGACGCCCTGCGCGCCCGCGGCCTGTCCCACGACGAGGTCGTGCTCTTCCTCGCCCGGCAGGTCATCGACACCATCGAGACCGGCGGCGCCACCAAGCTGGAGCGCCACGGGGACAAGACCCGGGCCCTCTGATCCCTCGCCCGTCCCGGAGCGCGCGTGTCGACCGTCTACGAAGAGCTTGCCCGCCGGCTTCGCCGGACGGACCTCCTCCTCCTGCGCGCCGTGCGGCGCCAGCGCGCCCGCCCCGCGGTTCGGGCCAAAGGCCAGTTCTGGGGCTCGGTCATCACCGATGACGAGGTCGACGCCCTGCTGCAAGCCCACGGCGAGATCGACCTCCCGCCCAACATCCCCGACGGCATCGACGCCGCCGTCGACGCCTCGACCCGCCTGCGCGACGACGGCCACGGCCGCTTCGGGCGCCTGCGCGACGCCTTCGAGCTGGACGGCGACGACGCAGACCTCCTCCTCCTGTCGCTCGCCCCCGAGATCAGCGCCGGCTACGGCCGCATCTTCGCCTACCTCAACGACAACCTGAACCAGGCCTTCCTGACGGTGGACCTCGCAACCCGCGTGCTGCGCACCGAGCGCACGCAGCGGCTCGGCTTGCAGGCCCGCCTGATGAAAAACGCGCCGCTCATCAAAAACCGGCTCCTCCTGCTCGATCCGCCCGAGGGCAGCGAGACCCTCACCTCCCGCCGCGTGCACCCCTCCGGCCGCCTGCTGCAGTGGCTGCTCGAAGAAGAAGAGCTACCGGCCGGCGTCGGCTTCACGCCGCTCGACACCTCGCGCATGCCGCTGGTTCCCGAGGTCACGCGCCGCCGCATCAACGACCTCTCCGGCAACTTCAACCGCCCCATCACCATTGCGGTGGTCGGCAGCACCTCGGGCGGCCGCGAGGCGACGGCGAGGGCCATCGCCCACATCGCGCAGCGCCCCCTGGTGCGCGTGGACCTCGAACGCTGCCAGCAATACCTGGATCAACCTTGGGATCTGATGCGGGAGCTGCGCCTGTCCAAGGCGCTGCCCTATGTCATCAACGTCATGTCCACCAACGAAGACCCCGCGCTGCGCGGCAAGATGCTGCAGCTCGGCGGGGCGCTCGCCACCCTGCCCTACCCCGTGCTCGTCGGCGGCTCCGACCGCCGCGCCATCGAGGTCCTGCTCGGCAACGAGCGCGCCAGCGTCACCGTGCAGGTCAACCGCACCACCCTCGACGAGCGCGCGCAAGCCTGGACGGACGCGCTCGTCGGCCGCGGCTGGGACGTCGGCAAGGCGCCCGACATCGCCGAGCGCTTCTACTCGGTCGGCGGCACCACGGTGGAGCAAATCCTGGACCGCGCATCCGCCGAGTGTGGCGGGCGCGAGCCGGACATGGACGCCCTCTTCGCGGCCGCCCGCGAGTGCAGCCGCCCCGAGTTCCGCGGCCTCGCCCAGCACGTCGTGCCTCGGTACCAGTGGAACGACCTCATCATCACCGAGAAGATCCGCGGGCAGCTCAAGTCGCTCGTCGACTACCTCGCCGAGCAGGAGACCGTCTTCTACCGGTGGGGCGCGCGCAAGGTGCGGGCCCGCGGCTACGGCATCAAGGCGCTGTTCTCCGGGGGGCCCGGCACCGGAAAGACGATGGCCGCCGAGGTCATCGCCGGCACCCTCGGCCTCGACATGTACCGGGTGGACCTCAGCTCCGTCATCAGCCGCTGGGTGGGCGAGACCGAGAAAAACCTGAAGGAGATCTTCGACGCCGCCGAGGGCGGCACCGCCGTCATCCTGTTCGACGAGGCCGACGCGCTCTTCGGCAGCCGCGGCGACGTCAAGCAGGCCCAAGACCGCTTCGCCAACCAGGAGGTCGCCTTCTTGCTGCAGCGCCTCGAGGTCTTCGAGGGCTGCGCCATCCTCACCACCAACCTGCAAGAAAACATCGACGAAGCCTTCTTGCGGCGCTTCGGGGCGGTCATCGAGTTCCCCATGCCCACGTCGCCCCAGCGCCGCATCCTCTGGGAAAAGGCAATCCCAGACGGCGCTCCCCGCGATCCCGACTTGGATCTCCAACGCCTCGCAGACCAGTTCATCATCGCGGGCGGCAACATCATCAACGCCGCCATCAACGCCTGCATCATCGCGTCGTCCCGCCGCGAGCCCGTCGCCATGCGCCACGCCGTCGAGGCCGTGGGCCGCGAGATGATCAAGATGGGCAAGCAGGTCAGCCGCGTGCACTTTGGCGAGTACTACGAGTTCGTCAAGGACCTGTAGCCCCGCCCTCCCGCACATCCGGGCAGGCACCCGCGGGAGGTCCGGCAGCAGAAGGGACAGGGGAAACGACGTTTCCCCCGTAACGCCCCCTTCCTTTGGCCCACCGGGCCGAAGGCTCAGCCCGGGCTGGGCTCTGCCGCCGCAGGCGCGGCCGGCACCGCCGCGGGCTCGGCCGCCGGAGGCGCAGCCGGCTCCGCCGAGGGCGCCGTGGCCGCAGGCGCAGCCGCCGCCGGAGCCAGCACCTCCGGCCGCCCGTCCGCCCCCACCCGCGCGATCGTCGCGGCCAGCTGGTAGCGCAGGGTCGACCCCACGCTCGCGATGCCGCTCGCCGAGGCCTCGCCCAGGACCTGCACCTCGCCGTAGGCCACCTGGCCCGTCTGCGGGTCCACGCGCCAGGCGCCGGTTCCGCTCAGGTAGGTGGAGGCCGCGCCGCTCTGGTTGAACTCCAGCGTGTTGGCGACGCTGCCCTTGCCCACGCCGATGACCTTCACGTCGTCGCCGATGCGGCCGTCGGTCTCGAAGGAGAACGCGGTGCCGCCCGTGGTGCCGTAGCGGGTGATCATCTCGAAGAAAAGCGGCGTGCCCTTGTACTTCCAGGGCTTGCCAGGATCGACGCCGCCCTTCGGGGACTGCAGCAGCAAGGGCGAGTACACCCGCCGCATGACCTGCCGCAGGATCTCCTGGGCCGCGTTCCAGCGCTCGCGGTCCTTCGACACGCCCTCCAGGTCCACCGTGACGACCTGGCCGTCCAGCTTGAGCACCATCTCCACCGTCGCGCCCGTCAGCAGGCCCTCGTACTCCGTGAAGATCGCGTTGAGCTTGTCCTGCTCGCCGCTGAAGGCGACGCCCTCGAGCTCGATGCGGTCGATCACACAGTTGTAGTCCAGCGTACGGCCCTCCAACACCGGCGTGCACGTCGAGTCGGTGACCACCGCCATCTGCAGCGCCCGGGCGTCCTGGTTGGCGAGCCCGAAGAACCGCAGCCCCGGCGGCGTGAGGATGAGCGTCTCGGAGTGGTACCGGGCGGGCGCGTCCCACCGCAGCGCGAGCTCAGCCGCCGAAGCCTCTACAGACAGCAGGAGCAGCAAGGCAGTCATGGGCACCCTCCTGCTCCCCGACTAGCCCACTCCGTGCCGGCCCGCCCGCCGCAGCCTGTCTCAGAATGTGAAGCCAATGCCCGCGTTGAGCCCGAGGATCGGCGACACGCGGGAGACGCGGTCGTCGTCCGACTTCGCCAGGTCTTTCGTGGCTTCCCAGGCGTCGTACTGGAGGCTGCGGCGCATCGGGATGTTGACGCCGCCGCGCAGGTCCAAGTCCACCATCGGGCGGAAGCGCTTGCCGAAGTCGCCGATCGGCGGCTGGAAGGCCCAGCCGAAGTGCGCGGTGGCCTGACCGCCGTGGGGGATGTTCGTCCAGCCCCAGCGCGCCGCGAAGCGCGGGCCGAAGCCGATGCCGGCGTCCCGGCCGAGCACCACGCCTGCCCCCAGGTAGAGGTTGCGGTTGAACTGCCGACGGTTGTAGACGTCGACCAGCGGCTCGTCGCAGAGGTACTCGCCGTTTTCACCTTGGCGACACCCCTCCACGCCCTGGACGGTGGCGATGTCCTCGTTGTCATTGCGCCCGCGGGTCTGGTAGTACTCCGCCCACTCCTTGTCGTTCCCGGCGTTGTAGCCGAACTCCGCGCCGAGGTTGACCATCAGCCGGTTGTAGTGGCCGCGCAGCTCGAAGTTGAACGGCACGACCGCCGGGTTCAGGTTGGGGTCGAAGCGATTGCGGTTGGCGATGGAGTTGGGCGCGAGCGAGCTCTCGTCGGACACGTCCGAGTCCACCGACGGCACGCCGGGGTTCCAATGGATGCCCGAGCTGAACAGCAGGGCGAACCGCACGGGGAAGTCGTCGTTGGCGGCGTTGATGTTGCGCAGCATGGCGGAGCTGCGGTCGTAGCGCCACACCCAGACCTTGTTGGGGTTCCCGCCCTCGGGCACCACCACGAAGATGTCCGACTTCGTGTGCAACTTCTGGTAGATCGCCAGGAAGTTGAGGATGTCGCCGTCCAGCTCGGGGATGCACTCGTTGGGGTTCAAGAAGAGCTGGTCGATGAACTCGATGCCCATCTTCTTTTGGGCGATGTCGCGGATGAAGAGGTTCTTGCTCTCCAGCTTCGTGACGTCGAAGCGCTCCGACAGGCCGTGCCCCGTGTCCTTGCGCTTGAGGTAGACGTCGGTGCGGCCCAAGAAGATGTCGATCTGCGCGTTGTTGTCCGGGGCCATCGGCAGGCCGTTGATCAACACCTCGTAGGACTTGTTGAACTCGTCGGCGTTGAACTGGTCCCCCTGCTCGAAGTCGAGCTTCAGCGTGGGGTAGAAGCCCTGCTGGAGCTTGCCCACGATGAGGCCGATGTCGCCGCGCACCTCGTCGTCCGTGACCTTGGACATCAGGCCCGGGTCCTGGTAGGCCAGCAAGGCGGCGAGGTAGTAGTAGTAGTTGACCGTCTCCCCGCCGATGTACTCGTAGAAGGGCGGCGACGAGCGGTTGGCGTTGTAGGCCGCCCGGCCGATCTGCGCGTACAACAAGAAGATGGGCTCGCGCAGCTCCACGCGGTCCACGAACCACACGAGCGACTCGTAGGCCTTCAGGTCTTCGGCCTTGCGGTACCAGCCGTTCGGGTCCAGACCATTCCAAGGGATGGACGCCACCTCCGCCACGGCGCCCAGCACCGAGGGCAGGTTGGTGTCGGGGACGATGGCCGGCTGATTGGCGGGGACAACCGTGCGGTCCGGCACCTTGCGGCCGTTCTGGTAGAGGTCCACCTCGGGGAAGAACATGGCCTCCGGGCGCGCGATGGCGCTGCGCACGTTGCGGACCAACGTCGGATCCGTGAAGTCCGTGGAGGTGCCGCGCCACTTGAGGACGATGACGCGCGCCAGCAGCTCTTTCCGCTTGCGCTCGGCCTCTTCTTCGGCGCGCTTTTGCTCTTCGGACTTCTCCTCGGCCTTGGCGGTGGTGGGAAGCTCCTTCTTGGCCGCGACATCGCCGGAGGCCACGCCATCGGCCGCGGTGGGCGCCGCCGCCGAGGCAGGCCCGGCGCCGAGGAGCGCAGCCACGAGAGTGAGGACCAAGGACCAGGAAAGTGCACGCATCGGGAGCCCCAGGGCACGACGGCCAAGCCTAATGCGCGCCCGCTGGAATGGGAACCCTCCCCGCCCCACGCGCCGGATTCACCGGCAGTTGGCCGACGATCCCGAGGGCGAACAGGTGAGCGACATGCCCCCGCGCACGCCGTCGTGTTGCGCGGCCACGCCGCCGCCCTTGATGAACAGCGTGCAGGACTCGGCGGGGATCCCCGGCACGGTGGCACGACCGCCGCTCACGGAGACCTTCTGGCGCACGCCCGACGGGCAGGTGACCTCCACGCTCGTGGCGGTGCCCGCGGTGATGGTGACCGACACGTTGCCCGGGCCGCGGCTCGGCGCCGGCGACGCGGGCCTGGACCCGCCATCTCCCGCCGCGGCGGCGCTCCCGCCGCCCCCGCCGCCCCCGCTGCTGCGGCGAGGCT
>JBEIVK010000288.1:0-5290 GCA_040373935.1 Alphaproteobacteria bacterium | reverse complement strand
GGCGCGCTGCCGGGGGGCCGCCCGCCGCCCGCAAGGCCGCTGCCTCCGCGGCGATGGCCTCCCGCCCCGCCACGTCCGGGGCGCGCTTCACGATGGCCGGCGCGCGTCCCAGCCGCGCATCCCACACTTCCCCGCCCGCCGCAGCGCGCAGGCGGGCGTGGCCCACCGCCTCGACACCGTCCACCACCGCGAGGATCGTCCCCAATGCTGAGCCTCCTTCTCGCCGTCGGCCTCGCGTCCGCCGCGCCTGCGCGCGTGGAGACCCAGCCCTATTTTCGCCCTTATGCCGGCCTGTCCGCCTGGGGAGTGAACGGGCAGAGCCAGTCCGTGCTGGTCGGCGGGCTGGAGGGCGGCTTCCAGTTTTTCGAGACCCGCGGCCCCTGGCCGCGCATCACGGGACTCACGCGCGCGCGCTTCGAGGCCTTCGTCGGCAGCACGCAGCTGAGCGGCCAACAGCTCCGGGTGGGCGCCTTCGGCGGGCCGACCTGGCGGCGGGCCTCGATCAGCGTGGGCCCCGATGTGTTCGTGGACCAGTACCGCATCGCCGGGGTGGAGGTGCCGCCGCAGGGGGGCGTCGCGGCGCCGCTCACGGGCACGGTGTGGAACAAGCGTCTGATGGGCTGGGCTGGCGTACAGCCGGCGTGGTACCTGGGAGATCGCCAGGGGGTGGACTGGTCTGAGGTGGACGCCCCTGGGCTGGGCGACGAGTGCGCGTGGTTCGCGGGCGCGGGCTACCGGCTCAACGGCGTCGTCGTGGGCGTGGAGGGGACGGTGCGCACGACGAGCTTCGGCACCAACCGGAGCTGGGGCCTCACCGCCCGGGTGGACCCGGGGAATCTCGCCGGCAAGGGCAAGAAGCGCAAGAACCAGCGCGGCGGCGGGCGCGGGCGGCCCTGAGGGCCCGCGGCGGAGAGGGAAGGGGGCGTTACGGGGGAAACCGCAGGTTTCCCCTGTCCCCAGCTGAACAGCCCGGCGGCCTCAGCCCATGACCACGCGGACGGAGCGCACGAGGTCCAGCAGGGCCTGCTTGACGGTGGCGGTGTCCGGGGCGCGAACGATGGCCCAGCCCTCGCCTTCGTAGCCGTCGGCCCGCGGCATGCCGATCACGGGGAGCTTGCGGTCGATGACCCAGGCGCCGGCGCGCTCCTGGGCGGCGTCGAGGCCGTCGAGGGCGACGACGCGGCGGCCGTCCCCTTGGCCGCGGAAGAAGGCGCAGCCGACCGCATACTGGCGCTCGGGGACCGACCACCGGCCGACGGTGACCAGCTCGGCCCAGCGCGCCCAGAAGTCGACGCCGTGCGCGTAGCCCATCATCGGCATGAGGTTGACGCCGGGCGGGCGGGCGCCCACCTCGGAGATGACGGGGCGGCCGTCCTTTTGGAGGAACCACTCCATGTGGCTGAGGCCGGTGTCCATGCCCAGCGCGGCGAGGGCCGCCGCGTTGGTGGCTTGGAAGGCCGCGGGGGCGCCGGAGAGGCCTTCGCGGGGCAGCAGCACGCAGTACTGCATCCACGGGTTCTCCAGGACCTCGAGGGGACCGGGCAGGTAGCGGGACGACGAGGACCAGACGGGGGTGCCGTCGATGGAGACCGTCTCGAAGGTGTGCTCGTCGCCGGTGATGAAGGCCTCGGCTTGGGCCGGGCGGGCGGCGGACACACCAAGCGCTTGGATGGCGGCGGCGATCTCTTCGGCCGAGCGCACGCGGACGGTGCTGCGGCTGCCGAGGCCGGCCGGCGGCTTGACGACGACCGGAAACCCGACGGCGTCGGTGAAGCGGCGGAGGTCGTCGGCGGAGGCGACGAGGGCCTGGGGCGCGACCGGCAGGCCGGCAGCGCGGAGGACCTCCTTCATGCGGTTTTTTTCGCGGAAGTTGCGGGCCACGGCCTCGCCCATGCCCGGGAGGCCGAGGCGGTCCCGCGCCACGCCGAGCGGGACCTGCAGCTGCTCCAGGAAGCCGAGGAGGCGATCCACCCGGCCCCAGTCGCGCTGGAAGGCGCGGCCGGCCGCGACGAGCTGGTCGGCGTCGAGGGGGTCGCGCACCTGGTAGTGGCCCGCCGTGCGCTGGCGCAGGCCAGCCGGGAGGCGCTCGGCGGCATCGGCGCTGATGACGCCGACGCGCGCGCCGTCCAGGGCGGTGAGCGCCCCGAGCACGCGGAGCGTGTTGGGGCTGAAGGTCGGAGCGACGAAAAGAACGTACAACACGCTACCCTCGCGGGGACGTCGGCGGGTTGGGCCGGCGCCGCCCGCGGCGGGCCGGCGGGCGGGGCTCAGGCCTTGGGCGTGGAGCCGCCGTCGTCGCCGTCGTCGTCGCCGTCTTCCCACTCGACGTCCTCGTCGTCCTCGGAGCCGTCCCAGTCGTCGCCCTCTTCGCCCCAGGGGGACTCTTCGCCGGACCAGCCCCAGGCCAGGCCGTCGCTCAGCTCGTGCTCGTGGGCGTCGCGCACGTCGAGGACCTCCAGCGAGAAGGTGACCGTCTGGCCGGCGAGCGGGTGGTTGCGGGTGAGGACCGCCTCGTTTCCGGCGACGGACTTGACCCACAGGTCGACCTCGGTGCCGTCGTCCTCGGTGGCGATGACGTGGTCGTTCACGGTGAGCTCTTCGGGAAGCTCGTCGCGGGAGACCGTCTCGTCGGCGTCGGCGTCGGGGTGGCCGAAGGAGTCTTCGGGGCTGAGCACGGCGTCGAAGCGGGCGCCGGCGGCCTTGCCCGCGAGGGCGGCCTCCAGGCCGTCCACGAGGTTGTCGTGGCCGTGGAGGTAGACGTCGGGCTCGCCACCGACCGTCGTCTCGAAGACGTTGCCGGCGGCGTCGCGGAGGGTGAAGTGGTAGAGGACGACCTTGTCGGCCTGGATGGTCTGGGACACGGCGGGCTCCCGGGAAAGGCCGCCCCGATAAGGCGGCCCCGCGGCCCCGTCCACCGCCCGCTGGCCCGCGCCCCCAAACGTCACACCCCCGACCCACGCCCGCCCGAGACGCCGCCATGCGCTTTCACGAGACGGTGCACCCCGTCTGGTTCGACGACCTCGACGCCTTTCAGATCCTCCACAATGTCCGCTATCTGCTCATCTTCGAGCGGACGATCGGCTCATTCTGGCAGCACATGGGCTGGGGCTCGCCCTTGGACGCCATCCTGGACCCGGCGCGGCACCCGGACCAGTACCACCTCGTGCGAAGCAACCACATCTCCTACGACCGGCCGGTGCGCGGGGTCGGGCGGGTGCGGTGCCGGGTGTGGGTCGAGAAGCTGGGCCGCACCAGCCTCACCTTCGGCATGGCCGTCCTGCCGATGGACGAAGACCTGCCCTACGCCACGGGCGAGCGCGTGTTCGTGCGGGTGGCGGCCGATACCCAGCAGCCGGTGCCCTGGACGGAGCCCTTCCGCGAGGCGCTCGCCCCCTACCGGCGGGACCTCGGCTCCACCGTGTAGAGCACCGCGGCGTCCCCCGGCAGCGCGTCCACCCGGCGGACCTCCCGGCCCGGCCCGGCGGCGGCCTGCAGGGCGGCCTGCCCGGGGCGCAGGTTGTAGATGAACGGCTGGCTGGCGCGCAGGACGATGAGGTGGCTGCCTTCGGCGGCGACGATGCCGGGCAGGGCCGGGGCGCCGTGGCGGGCGACCGCGGGCCAGGCGTGCACGGCGGCGATCTCGGGGGCGAGCAGCTCGGGGAGGCCGGCGAACTCGTAGTCCGCGGCGACGACGCGCTGCACGCCGTTGCGGCGGAGGAGGCCGATCACGGCGTCCTGTCCGCTGGCCGAGAAGGTGGGCACGGGGACCTCGGCGAGCAGCGGCGCGGTGGCCCACTGGCGCGAGGCGCCGTCGACGACCAGCGGCGCGACGAGCACGACGGCCCAGAGCGTGCGCCGGGCGCTGCGGGGCGGGGCGCGCAGACCGGCCAGGGCGTCGGCGGCGAGGCCGGCGGCGATGGCGAGCAGCGGCGTGGTGACCGCGAGGTGGTGCAGGTCTCGGGCGATGGCCCACAGCGCGAGCAACGCGAGGGTGGCGTAGAGGGCGGTGAAGCGCAGCAGCGCGAGGCGCGGGGTGGCGTGGCGGTCGCGCAGGGCGACGGCGAGGCCGCCGAGCAGCCAGATGCCGCCGAGGATGCGCAGCGCGACGCCCGGCGTCGCCGCGTCGGGCCTGCCGTACACCGAGAGGAGGCGGCGGAGGGGATCGCCCAGGAAGGCCGCGAGGGCGTCCAGGCCGTCGCGGGCCGGGGTGGGACCGCCCGAGAGGAAGGCGCTCACCCGGCCGAGCTGGAGGGCCAAGGTGTCGTGGCTCGGGACGGCGGTGGGGGGCGCGACCGCGTGGTGCAGCACGGTGAGCGCCGTGGGCAGCAGCGGCGCGGCGAAGAGCAAGACCGCCGGGGTGAGTCGAAGGGGCAGCGGCGGGCCGAGGCGGGGTTTGTCCCGGCGGAGGGCGAGGGCGGCGACGCCCAGCGCGGCGAGCACGAGGGAGAACGTCCACTTCGCGTGCAGGCCGAGGCCGCAGGCGAGGGCGAGGAGGGCGAGGCCGTGGCGCCCGCCGCCCCAACGCCGGCTCCAGAGGGCCCAGAGCGCCAGGACCGCGGAGGCCTGCAAGACGACCTCGGTGCCGCCCAGCGCCTGCCGCGTGAACGCGAAGGACCAGTCCGTCGCGAGCACCAGGGCGCCCGCGAGGGCCGCGGCCGGGCCGGCGTGCAGCCGCAAGAACCGGTGGACGAGCAGCAGCAGCGCCGCGCCGAACCCGAGGTGGAGGGCGCGCACCGCGCCCGGGCCGCCGCCGAGGGCGCCGACGAGCCGCAGAGGGGCGTCGGGCAAGCCGCCGGTGTAGGCGTTGATGGCGAGCGGGACGCGCAGCGGGCCCCATTCGAGGCGCTCGACCGGGCGGATCGGCGCCGCCACGAAGGGGCCCCAGCGGGAGGACGCGGCGTCGACGGGGCGGGCGGGGGAGACGTCGACGAGGGCCGGAACGGGCGCGCCGCGCAGGCCGGGGGGCCAGACCTCTCCGACGACGCCGATGCCGAGGGGCGCGCCGACGGCCAGCGCGAGATGCACGCCCACCGCAAGAGCGCCTCCGATGGTGAAAATCCGCAGCCGTTCCACAGGAAGTGCTCGAAATCGGGGTGAAGGACTGGCGCTCCCGGCCCACGTGTCTATACTGGGAACAACCGCAGGAGTCGCCTATGTCCAAGCCTCGGCCGTCGATGGAAGAGCGCCTGCGCGAGCTCGCGGAGCGGCTGGACGCTTGGCTCGGCTCGGTGATCGGCGCCCCGGCGCCGGTTCTGGTGCCCGTGCCGGTCCGCGCCCGGCCGCGCCCCCG
>JBEIVK010000212.1:0-6320 GCA_040373935.1 Alphaproteobacteria bacterium | reverse complement strand
CCCCCGCCGCCCCCGCCGCCCGAGCCGAAAAAGCCCCCGGCCACCCGCGCGGCTCCCGTTCCCTTTCAAGAGACGACGGCCGCGCCCCCGCCCGAGGCTGCGCCCCCGCCCACCAACCGCCCGGTCCGGCGCGTCACGGGTCTGTCCGCCACATCTTTTGCGCCCGGCTCCGGCTCCGGCCTCCAGGTCAACGCCGGCACCACGCTCGCCGGGGCCAGCGGCTCGGAGCGCATGACGCTCGACGAAGCCGCCGTGGCCGTCCCATTTGCGGCCGTCACCACCCAGCCGCGCTGCCCACGCCCAGCGCTCACCGTGCCGGACGCGGTTCGCGAGGCCGGGATCGAAGGCACGGTGCGGGTGGTGTTCGACGTCGCCGCCGATGGCCGCGTGCGCGACGTGCGCCTCACGGGCGGGCTGCACCCGGACGCAGACGCGGCCTGCGTCGCGGCCTGGGCCGCCGTGCGCTGCCGCCCCGGCCAGCAGGGCGATACCCCCGTCACGGTCACCCAGATGCCCTACCTGTGCACCTTCAAGGCCGTCGAATGATCCGCCTCCCTCCCCTGCTCCTTCTGCTGCCGGCGTGCGGCGCCGAGACGCTGGCGCAGTCCTGGCAGCTCGACCGCCTCCGCGTGCTCGCCGTCGCGGCAGAGCCGGCCGAGCCCCGGCCTGGGGACACGGTCTCCTTCACGAGCCTCGTGTACACGCCCACGGGCGTCAGCCTGGCCGGGACGGTCTGGTTCGCCTGCCTGCCACAGAGCGCCGACGAGTTCGGCTGCACGCTGGACCCGGCGCTGCTCGACGCCCTCCAGGTGGACCCGTCCGCCCTCTCGCCCGACGAGCTGGCCGAGCTGGTCGCGCTCGCCCAGGAGGCCGGCCTCATCGGCTTCGAGCCTGGCTTCGCGCCGCGTTGGCCCGTCCCCGCCGACGCACTGGACGCGCTCCCCGAGGCGGCGCGCGCCGAGGGCCTGTCCGCCATCATCAACGTCACGGCCCTGCCGGAGTCGGCCAGCGGCGCCACCCTCGACCCGGCGGAGGTCGAGGCCGCCTACAAGCGCGTCCCGGTCAGCCTCGCCGCCACGCCCAACCACAACCCCGCGGTGGACGGCGTGGACATCGAGCCGGCCGTCGCGCCCCAGGACGGGCTGCACGCGGTCCAGCCGGGCGCGACCTACACGCTCACCCCACGCTTCCCGGACACCGCGATCGAGGAGTACGTCTTCATCAACGAAGACGGCGCCGAAGAGTCGCGCATCGAAGAGCCTTACTTCACGTGGTACGCCGAGGGCGGGACGTTCGACCAGCCCTTCTCCCTGTACCCCACGAGCGACGTCGAGTGGACGGCCCCGGACGCCGGCTTCGAAGGGTGGGTCCTGGTCGTCATGCGCGACCGCCGCGGCGGCATGGCATGGTCCGGCCTGCGCCTCTCCACCGGGGAGGCCCGCTGATGCGCACCCTCCTGCTCGCCCTCGCCCTCCAAGGCGCCGCGCTCGCCCAGGATCCCGCTCCCGAGGAGCTTCCGCCCCTCGTCAAGGAGCCCGCCCTCCTCCAGTTCGTCCCGGCCCCCTACCCGGAGGCCGCCCGCGCGGCCGGCCTGCCGGGCCAGGTCACGCTGCTGCTGGAGATCGACGAGGCGGGCAAGGTCACCCGCGCCGAAGTGCTCCAAGGCGTCGGCGGCGGGCTCGACGAGGCCGCCCTCAGCGCGGCCAGCGCCCTGGTGTTCAGCCCCGCCGAGGACGCCTCCGGCCCCGTCCCCGTCGCCATCGAGTTCGCCTACGGCTTCGTCCTGGACGCCGCCTCCGCGCCCGAGGCCACCCCGGAGGAGGCGCCCCCACCGGCCACCGAGGCCCCCATCAACCTCGACGGCGTCCTGCTCGAGCTGGGGAGCCGCGAGCCGGTCGCCAGCGCCGCCATCCGCGTCACCACCGCCGACGCGCGCACCTTCGACACCACGACAGGGCCCGACGGCCGCTGGTCCGTGCGCGGCGTCCCCCCCGGCACGGCCACCGTCACCGCCGCCATGCCCGGCTTCGACCGCAGCGAACGCGCCGTGGAGGTGCTGGACGGCCAGCTCACCACGCTGCGCTTGTGGATCAAGAACCCCAACCTGCGCGACAACGAGGTCGTCGCCGTCTACCGCAAGCCCAGCGCCGACATCACGCGCCGCGTCCTCACGGTGGAGGAGATCCGGCGTGTCCCCGGCACGTTCGGGGATCCGGTGCGCGTCATCCAAAACCTGCCCGGCGCCGCCCGCGCCCCCCTCGGCACCGGGCTGCTCGTCATCCGCGGCGCAAACCCCGAAGACAGCGCGGTCTACGTCGACGGCATCCGCATCCCGCTCATCTACCACCTGGGCGGCTACGCCTCGGTCATCAACCCAGACCTCATCGAAGCCGTCGATTACCAGCCGGGGAGCTACGGAGTCGAGTACGGCCGCAGCATGGGCGGCGTGGTGGACGTGCGCACCCGCACCCGCTGGGACGAGCGCCCGCGCGTGAGCTGGAACACCGACCTGCTCGACACCGGCGTCTTCTTCAGCACCCGCGCCGGCGAGCAGGGCAAGCTCGGCGTGGCGGCCGCCGCGCGCCGGTCCTACATCGACGTCTTCATCCCGCTCTTTTCGCCCAACCCCGACTTCGTCGTCAAGCCCCGCTGGTACGACTACCAACTCAAGCTGGCCGGCCTCGACGCCGACGGCCAGCAACAGAACTGGTCCTTCTTCGTCTTCGGCTTCCAGGACACGCTGGAGGCCAGCACGCCCGAAGGCTTCGCCCAGTCGACCGACCAAGACACCCAGGGCGACCTCGGCACCCTCTACGGCACCCACCGCGCGTACTTCCTCTACGAACGCGCGCTCTCGGACACGTGGTCCATCCGCGCCATCCCCAGTTTTGGCCTGGACCTCGTCGGCTTCCGGCTGGGCGACGCCACCCGCATCAACCAAAACCAGCTCCTCGCCGAGGTGCGCGTCGAGGCCCCCTGGCAGCCCAGCGA
The DNA here is from genome assembly GCA_040373935.1 of Alphaproteobacteria bacterium. GTDB lineage: Bacteria > Myxococcota_A > UBA796 > UBA796 > UBA2385 > JBEIVK01. The sequence continues at coordinate 3,329 of JBEIVK010000212.1, read as the reverse complement.
GGCCTTCCGCCTCACCCCGGGCGTCGACTTCATCGGCGGATACTATTGGTTCGACGCCGCGCTCCCCTTCGATCCCGGCACCCTCGGCGAGTTTGACCCGCTGGCCGAGCGCGAGCCCGCCAGCTTCGGCGGCCGCGGCTGGGGCTGGGGCCCGGATCTCTACCTCAAAGCCGACGTTCGCCCCCTCCAAGACCGAGATCGCCTCATCCTCCAACCGGGCGTGCGCTACAACACCGTCACCATCAGCGGCGAAGACCGCTCCCGGCCCATCCTGCAGATCGGCGCCTTCGACCCCCGCTTCGCCGGGCGTTTCCAGGCCATTCCGCGCGGCGCGCTGAAAGGCGCGGTCGGCCTCTACCACCAGCCGCCCCAGCCTTTTGAGGCGTGGCGGCCCAGCGGCACGGTGGACCTCTCCTTCGAGCGGGCCCTCTCGACCGAGCTCGGCTGGGAGCACCAGCTCAGCGAGGCCCTGTCCATCGACGCGACCGGCTTCTACAAGTCGCTGGACAACCTCATCGTCCAGAACCCCAACTTCACGTCCATCGACAGTCCCTTCTTCTTCAACGACGGCATCGGCCGCATCTACGGCGGCGAGTGGCTGCTGCGCCACGCCCTCGTGGACCGCTTCTTCGGTTGGATCTCCTACACGCTCTCCCGCTCCGAGCGCAACGACGGCCCGGGCTCCGGGGACGGCACCCGCGAGTTCTCCGACGGCACCGCCATCCCGACGGACAACTGGTACCGCTTCGACTTCGACCAGACGCACATCCTCACCGCGGTCGCCGGCTACCGCCTCCCCCGCAGCTGGGAGGTCTCGGGCCGGGTCCAATACGTCACCGGCAATCCGTACACCCCCCTGGCCGGCGGCGTCTACGACGTCGACCAAGACTTCTACTTCTCCTTCCAGTCGGGCGCGCGCAACAGCGCCCGCCTCCCGCCCTTCGTGGCGGTCGACCTCCGTGTTGACAAGCTCTTCACCTTCAAGTGGGGCACCTTCGAGGTCTTCCTGGACCTGCTGAACGCCGTCCGCGGCCAAAACCCCGAGTTCACCGTCTACAACTACGACTACACAGACAGCCGCTACATCCGCGGGCTGCCCTTCATCCCCTCGCCTGGCTTCCAAGCGGACTTCCGCTTCTGAGGCGGGCGGGCGGCCGCCCCTTCGGGGCGCCGGGTCTCTCCGGGGGGTCGCGGCGCCGCCGCTCCGTGCTCCCTGCGGTCGCACCGCCCGCCGCGGCGGGCGCCCCCTCCGGCCCCTGCCGCGGTGGCCCAGCGCTCAGCGCCGCTTCGGCACGGCGATCGGCGGCCCCTCGACGACCGAGATCGACTTGCACGCCGCGACCGCGACCGGACGCCCCGGCGCGCATCCCACCCCGACCACCACCACCGCACGCACCATCGCCGCGCCGCCTTCGGCCTCCTCGCGCCGAAAGACCACGCCCTCGCCATCGACCTCCACCGCAGGGCCCGCAGGCCCGCAGGCCGGCGCAGGAAGCGGCACGAAGCTCTGCTTCACCTCGTCCAGGCCCTCCCAGACCACGCCGCGACACGCGTCCACCGCGACCGGCGCGCCGACCGCCCGCACCCGCACCGCCGGCACCGGCCCTGCCTCGGCCACCACCTCCACCGAGGCCCCCGCCACGGCCAACCCCACCAGCGCCCACAGTGCCACCATGTCGCCTCCGCGATCGGAAGCATGGCACGTCCGGACAGGCAGCACCAGCGCCGACGGATCCGGGCGCGTGTGTTATGGTGCGCCGACCCGGCGTGACCCCACGCCCGGACGGGATCCGTCATGGAGGCCCGTCGCTTGGTGAATCTCGGAGATCCGCACATGCGCGCTGTTCTCAAGCTCGCCGCCCCGCTGCTCCTGCTGCTTGGCGTCGGCACCCTGGCCCCCGAGGCAAACGCAGGCGCCAAGCCCGCCGAGCAGGCCCTGAGCGAGCTGAAGGGGGGCAAGCGTCGCTACGACGTCGTGCAGAACCGCTTCTTCCTCAAGGAAGGCCGCTTCGAGGTCGCGCCGGTCGCGGGGTTGATCCCCAACAACCCCTTCGCGTCCCGCTACATCGGCGGCATCCACGGCGCCTACCACTTCAGCGAAAACCTCGCTGCAGAGGGTGCGTTCATCTACTCGCCCGAGCGCGGGCTGGCGGACTTGAAGGGCCTCACCAACACCCTCGTCGCCATCGCCGAAGAGGGCTCGGGGGACGTCTCCTTCCAGCAGCCGGTCGACAAGGCGGTGTTCGGCGCCACCTTCGCCGCCCGTTGGTCTCCGGTCTACGGCAAGATCAACCTGCTCGGTGAGCGGGTGGCCAACTTCGACTTCTACGGCACGGCCGGCCTCGGCATGCTGACCCTCGCCAAGTACTACGCCCGCTACGACGACAACGTCCCCGAGGGGCAGCCCACCACGGCGCTCACCCGCAACGAGACGAAGACCGTCGTTCCGGTCACGCTCGGCGTCGGCCTCAACTTCTTCGTGTCCAGCAGCGTCGCGTTCAAGCTCGACGCCCGCAACTACCTCTACTGGGACAGCCAGCCCCAGTACGACCCGGACGTCCCCAACGAAGAAGGCCGCATCTACAACAACTTCGTCGCCACCACTGGTGTGTCGGTCTTCTTCCCCAAGATGAAGCCCCGCCAGTTCGACTTCTGACGGCCGAGCTGAGGTTTCTGCCCATGCGCACGCTCTCCCTTGCCCTGGCCCTGGTTGGCACCGGTCTGCCTGGCCTCGCATACGCCGCCACGGGGGCCGCCCCCGGCGACGCCGTCGCCCAGTCCGAGGACTCCGGAAAGGACGACTCCCAGTCTGAAGACGACGCTCTGAAGGACATCCTCGGCGAGACGGACGGCAACCAGTCCGCCCGCTCCGAGACGGAAGACGTCCGCTCGGGCAACCTCGGCGAAAACGTCGGGGCCCGCCAAGAGGACCTCCTCCTCGAGTCCGAGTCGGACCGCAAGCGCAAGGTCATCAAGACCATCCAGCGCAAGAACTTCATGAAGATGGGCCGTTTCGAGCTGTCGCCGCACGCGGCCTTCGTCGCCAACGACCCCTTCCTGAACCGCTACATCGTCGGCACCGGGCTCGGCTACCACGTCACCGAGGTCTTCGCGGTCGAGGGCACGGTCGACTTCGCCCCTGACCTGGGCGATGGCGACTGGAAGCCCCTCACCCGGCAGCTCGTCGAAGAAAACTCCGTGTCGCCCGACATCTCGAAGGTGACGCTCTTCGGCAACCTGTCCTTCCAGTACTCGCCCATCTACGGCAAGGTCGCCATCGTCGGTCGGGACATCATCCTGTTTGACGTCTACGGCGCCTTCGGCATGGG
>JBEIVK010000122.1:0-8937 GCA_040373935.1 Alphaproteobacteria bacterium | reverse complement strand
GCGCGGCGGCGCTCGCCATCCTGTTGCCGCTCGCGGCGCCCGCCCGCGCGGCGCTGCCGGCCGGCAGTTGGCCGTGGGAGTTGGGGGTCATGGCGCTCTCCGTCGGCGCGACCGCCCTCTACCTCGGGGTGGCCGCGCACCGGGCGGGCCGGGGCGCCGCCCGCGGGCTCGCGGAGCTTCCGGTGGTGCTCGTGGTGGGGGCGGGGCTGTGCCTCTCGCAGTCCGTCGCCGTCGCGCGCGGGCTGTTCACCGGCGACCGCACCTTCCACCGGACGCCCAAGGCCGGCACCGCGGGCTCCGCGGCCGAGCGGCCGGGCCGCGGGCCGTTGCCGCTGGCCGAGGCCCTGCTCGCCGTCTGGAACCTCGCCGGTGTCGTGGTCTCCCTGCGCGCCGGGGTGCCGGGTGCCGCGCCGGCGATGGCGCTCTTCGCGGCGGGGCTCGGCCTGTTCTCCGCCGCGTCGGTGCTTCCGGGCCGGCGCCCTGCCCCGCTCCGGCGCAGCGCCGCACCGGCTCAGCCCGGCAGCGCCCCCGCGACCAGCCGCCCCTGAACCAGCACCGCGGCGGGCGGCGGCGCGTCGAAGCGGAACAGGACATGCTCCACGGCCGAGCCCGGGTCCCCCTCCGGAGGCAGGGGCCAGGCCACGAGGTCCGCCGCGTAGCCCGCGTCCACGCAGCCCACCTCACCGTCGAGACCCAGCGCCAGCGCGCCGCCCCGCGTGGCGTGCCAGAGGAGCGCAGCGGGCCCCTGGGGAGCGCCGACGACGAGGCTGGCGTCGTAGCCGAGGGCGGCGCAGCGGGGCACCGAGAAGCTGCGACCCGCGCCAACGTCCGTGCCGATGCCGACGCGCACACCCCGCGACTGGGCGGAGGAGAGGTCCATGCAGCCCGAGCCGAGGAAGAAGTTGCTGTCCGGACAATGGGCGACCCGCGCCCCCACCGCGGCCACGCGGTCCCAATCGGCGCCGGAGAAATGAATGGCGTGGGCCAAGAGGGTACGCGCGCCGAGCAGCCCATGATCCGCGTAGACCGAGAGATAATCCGCCGACCCAGGGAAGACCGCGGCGGTGGCGGCGATCTCGGCGCGGTTCTCGGAGATGTGCGTCTGGACGAGGAGGCCGTGGTCATCGGCGAACCGCCCGGCCGCGCGCAGCAGCGCGGGCGTGCAGGACAGCCCGAAGCGCGGCGTGACGACGAAGCGCAGGCGCCCTCCGTCATGGCCGTGCCAGGCGGCGTGCAGCCGGGCGCTGGCCTCCATCGCAGGCCCGACCGGCACGCACAGCGCCTCGGGGGCGTCGCGGTCCATCAGCACCAGACCGGCGAGCCCACGCAGGCCGGAGTCGGCGAGCGCGCGAAAGAGAAGGTCGGTCGCTGTGGGATCGCTGGACGAGTAGATCGCCGCGGAGGTGGTGCCGTGGCGGGCCAGCGCCGTGCAGAAGCGGGCCGCGACCGCCGCGGCGAGGCCAGGCTCGCGAAAACGGGCTTCTTCCGGGAAGGTCGTCCGATGCAGCCAATCGAGCAGCGGCCCCGAGGCCGTCCCGACCATCCGTGTCTGCGGAAAATGGAGGTGCGCATCCACAAAGCCCGGGAGCCACACGCAGCCGGGCATCGACTCCGCCGGGTCGCCGGCGCGGGGCGGGCGGACGGTGTCGATGCGACCGTCCGCGGCGATCTCGATGACAACGTCCGCAGCGTCGACGATCTCGGGGCGGTCGGCCGCCGGGCGCAACACGCGGCCGCGCAGGACACGGGCAAGGGACATGGTGCCTCCGGAACGGGCCCGACTACCCTGCGCCCGCCGTCGGCGCTGATTCACCCGCGCGTCAAAGTACGGTCACCCGCGCTGCAGCGCCTGGACAAACGCGGCCGCGCGGACGACCATCGCGCGATGCCTGCCTCAACCGTCATCCGCCAGACCGGCCGTGAAACCGGCCCCTTGCGCCACGCGTTCGGCAAGTTCGTCGCCCGGGTCCTGGGCTGGACGATCGTGGGCGGTGTGCCCGAGCCGGAGAAGGCCATCTTCATCGCCGCCCCGCACACCACCAACTGGGACGGCTTCTACATGCAGATGGTCGCCTGGGCCATGGGCGTGCGCTTGTCCTGGATGACGAAGCACACCCTGTCGTTCTGGCCGCTGGGGCCCGTGCTGCGCGCGCTGGGGGCGGTCTTCGTGGACCGCCGGGCAAACCACGACACCGTGAAGTCCATCGCCGCCCAGATCCGCGCGGCCGACGGGATTTATCTCGCCATCGCTCCGGAGGGCACCCGGAGCTGGCGCCCCCACTGGAAGAGCGGGTTCTACACCATCGCGCGCGAGGCGGGGGTGCCCATCGTGATGGGCTTCCTCGACTACAAGAACAAGCGCGGCGGTTGCGGGCCGGTGCTCCACCTCACGGGCGACATCAAGGCCGACATGGACGCCATTCGCGCCTTCTACACCCCAATCGAGGGGCTCCACCCGAAAAACCAGGGGCCAATCCTGTTGCAGGCCGAGCTTGCGGCCCCCCCGGTGCAGGCCGAGCCACCTTCACCCGCCACCGCGAGCGCGCCCGCCGCCCGCTGATGGGGCGGGGCGCCCGCCAGCAGCGGGCCCCGGAGGCCACCGTGGTGCCCCCCAGCGGCCCGGGCCCGGCTCAGTGGTCGTGCGCGACGCCGTCCATGCCGTGCGCGTGCCCGTGGGTCTTCTCTTCGGAGGTCGCCTCCCGGACGCGAATGAGCACGCCCTGGAACCGCAGGGTGCGGCCCGAGAGCGGGTGGTTGCCGTCCAGCGTGACCCAGGCGCCCTTCACGTCGACCACGTAGGCACGGGCCTCGCCCTTCGGGGTCGGCACCCAGATGGCACGGCCCTTTTCGAGGACCTGATCCTTCGGGAGGTCCCGGCGGTGCACGCGCAGCGGCGGGCGGCCGTTGTGCTCGCCGTAGGCGTCGGCGGGAGCGAGGGTGATGTCAAAGGAGGAACCCGCCTCCTTGCCCAGCAGCGCGGCTTCGAGACCGGGCACGACCTGCTTGTGGCCGGCGAGGAAGGTGACCGGCTCCTGGGTGGCCTCGACGATCTCGCCGGCTTCGTCGTGGACGGTGCAGAAGAAAACGCCGACGTGGTCAGCGGCGAGCGCGACGGACATGGGATGCTCCGAGTGGGGCGCCCCCTCTATCCGCCCACGGCCGCGCCCGCCGGTGCAGGATAGACGCTGGAGAGCCGGCGGGTCCGGCCCGGAGGTCCCCATCGAGACGCTGCATGGAAACCGCGACGGTCTGAAGCCGAGCGAGTCGAAGGCCCTGCTCGCGCTGTACCAACGCCGCATGCCGGCCAATCGCTTCCTCACACCGGAGGTGGCGCGGCGGCTGACGGAGGTGTCCCGAGAGACGGGGCGGCAGGTCGGCCTGCTGGTGGACCGCCGGGGCCAAGTCGTCTACGTCATCGTGGGCGACGCGCACCGCCTCTTCATCCCGGACTTGTCGCGGCACCGGGCGGGCGCCGGCCGCTTTCGCGGCCTTCGCTTGCTGCACACCCACCTGCGCGGCGAGAGCCTGTCCCGAGACGACCTGACGGACCTCACCCTCCTCCAGCTCGACGCAGTGGTGATGGTTCAGGCCGGCCTGGACGGCCTGCCGGGGGCCGTCGAGTGGGCCATGCTCAACCCCGGGGCGCAAGCGGAGCGCGGCGAGGCAGCACACACCCAGGAAGCGCGGGCCGACGTCTACAACTGGGAAGAAGACTTCCGTTCGCTCGTCGAGCAGCGCGAGGCGGCCCTGGCGCGGCGGGACGCGACGCGGCGCGTCGATGGCGGCGAGAGTTGCCTCGTGGTCGGCGTCACCACCGGGCCGGCGACCTCGGCCCACGCGAGCCTGGACGAGCTGGAGCGGCTCTGCGACACCGCTGGGCTTCTCGTGGTGGACCGCGTCCTGCAGGTGCGCCGGCAGGTCGACGGTCGCTTCGTCATCGGCGAGGGCAAGCTGCAGGAGGTGCTCGTCCGGGCGATGCAGCTCGGGGCACACGCCCTCGTGTTTGACCAGGAGCTCTCCCCCTCGCAGCTCCGCAACGTGGCCGAAGCCACCGAGCTGAAGGTGTTGGACCGCACGCAGGTCATCCTCGACATCTTCGCGCGGCGCGCCAAGACCCGCGAGGGCAAGCTGCAGGTCGAGCTGGCGCAGCTTCGCTACCGGAAGCCGCGCCTCGCGATCATGCCGACGGCGATGTCGCGGCTGACCGGCGGCATCGGCGGCGTCGGGCCCGGCGAGACGAAGCTGGAGATCAACCGGCGTCGGGCCGACGAGCGGGAGACGCGCCTGGAGCGCGAACTCAAGGACTTGGAAAAGCACCGGGCACTGCGCCGCAAAAGTCGCGACAAAGCCGGTCTTCCAGGCGTGGCAATCGTCGGCTACACCAACGCCGGCAAGTCCACGCTGCTGAACGCGATGACGAACGCCTCCGTCGACGCCGAAGACAAGCTGTTCGCCACCTTGGACCCGACCTCTCGCCGCCTGCGCTTCCCCGAGCACCGAGAGATCATCCTCACCGACACCGTGGGCTTCATCCGCAACCTCCCGAAGGACCTCATCCACGCGTTTCGCAGCACCTTGGAGGAGGCCAAGGAAGCGGAGCTCATCCTGCACGTGATGGACGCGTCGAGCCCCGAGGTGGACGTGCACAAGCTCGAGGTGGAGAAGACCCTGGAGCGCATCGGCGCCGAGGCCATCCCGCGGATGCTGGTCCTCAACAAAGTCGACGCAGTGGACCCGGCGCTCTGGTCGGCCCTGCGCGAGCGGTACGGGGGCCTGCTGGTGTCGGCCCGGTCCCGCGAGGGGCTGGACGCCTTGCTCGGCGAGATCGAACGCCGTCTGTTCTTGCAGCGCGCGGATGGAGAGGGGGAGAGCGGGCTGCACCTCGTCAGCGAGGTGGGCGAAGAATGAGCCTCGCCCTTCTGTTTGCCGCTGCCTGCGGGTTCGTCGAGGTGCCGTGCGACCCGGCCACCGAAGAATGCGGCACGCCCGGGGCCGGCGCGCCCTACCGCGGCGCCCCGGCATTGTGGGCCTTGGAATGGGGTTGCTGCGCGCCCGGCGACGCTCGCTGCAGCCCCAGCGGCGCGTGGTGGGTGGACGTGGTGACGCGCGGCGAGGTCGCGTCCGTCGCACTGACGATGCGCGAGACCGCCGGAGTGCAGCCGGGGCGCGCGTACAGCGAGGCGCACCCCGTGCCCCTGCTCGCGGCCGACCCGGACGGCTGGTGGCAGGACTACGCGCTCGGGCTGGACGTCGGGTCCCTGCGGGGCTGCACCTCCCGGGCCGACTGCGTCGGGCGGCTCGACGAGGGCACCAACACCCTGTTCGCCTGTGCCGATGAGGTGCTCAGCCGCGAGCTGACGGCCGTGGTGACGGTGGAAGGCACGGATGGCGCGCAGGTCGCCTGCCGGGCGTGGGGCGCGCAGGCGGCGGCGGTGCTCGACTGCGCGCCGCTCGACGCGGGCAGCGACACGGGAGGGGGCGCACGATGAGGGGGCTCGGGGCGACGTTGGGACTGTTGTCCGCCTGCATTCGGCCGATGCCCGACGCCGCGCCGGGCCCGCTCGAGGGCGGCCCGCCCGCCATCACGGGGCTCGACCTCCAGTGTGATCCGGCCTCGGACCGCTTCTCCTTGCGGGTACGCACGGACGCCTGGGCCGGCTCGGCGCGGCTGTGGCTCGGCCAAGGCATCGACGCCGTCGAGTTTCACCGCGGGGCGTCGGTCGCGGCCGCCGCGGATGGCAGCGCCGACTGCCTGCAGCTCACCCTCGCCGCCGCGGAGGACCCGGAGGAGGCCCGTCCGGACGCGACGACGCGTTTCCGCTGTACCGACTTCGCCGACCTCTCGGTGCTCGTCTCCGTGACGGCCCTGGACGCAAGCACGGTCACGGACTGCCGAAGCTTCGGCGCAGACCCGACGCTCTGGGAGCGGGTTCCCCAGGGGCCCGCCTGCGCGACGCCGTTGACGCCGGAGGACACCGGGCAAGTACGGTCGTTCACGGAGGGAGATCTCGCGGATTGCCCCGCGGGCTGAGGCGGTCTACGGTCACGGCTTGAGGAGCCCCCCATGCAGAACCTCTCCCGCGCCGTCTGCGCGCTTCTGTTGCTCCACGCTTGCGCAAAGGACGGCGGCGACGACACCTCCGCCGGCGCCACCGACACGGCACCCGAAGCGCTGCCCGCGCCGCTGCGCGCAGTGGAGACGGAATGCGGCGCCGACGCGTTCACCGCGCGGGTCGAGCTGGACACGCCGGCGGGCGCGGTCGACCTCGTGCTGGTGCCGTCCATGGGCGGCGCGGAGAGCCACCTGCTCGTGGCCAGCGACGGCGGGCGCACCTGGACGGCCAGCTTGGCGCGGGACCCATCGACCATGGAGAGCGGCGTTTCGACCCGGCTGGACTGCGCAGACCCGTCACTCGGCGTGTCTCTCGTCCTCTACGCCGACGACGCCAGCGTCACCGGGTGCTTCCACCGCGGCGCCGTGGTCACGGAGATGGTGGACGCGCTCTGCGAAGGGGAGTCGACGCCGTTTTAGGCCTCCCGCCGCGCCGCGATGGACGCGGCGAGTCCGAGCGCGGCGCGGAAGCTGGACGGGTCGGCGCGGCCGGTCCCCACGAGGCCATCCGCGGTGCCGTGGTCCACGCTGGTGCGCAACAGCGGAAGCCCGAGCGTCCAGTTGACCGAGCGGCCGAAGTCCACCGCCTTGAGCGGGGCGAGGCCCTGGTCGTGGTACATGGCCACCACAAGGTCGTTTTCGTGGTTCCGGGCGGCCAGGAACGCCGCTTCGGCCGAGACGGGGCCCCGCACCAAGAAGCCTTGCGCCCGCAAGGCCGCGCAGGCCGGGCCGATGATGCGCTGCTCTTCGTCGCCCAACAGGCCGTCTTCGCCAGCGTGGGGGTTGAGCCCGCAGACGTCGACCCGCGGCGACGCGATGCCGAGATCTCTCTGCAGCGCGGCGGCCGCGGCCGCGGTGACCGCGACGACCCGCGGCGCGCTGAGGGCGGCCGGCACGTCTCGCAACGGCAGGTGCACGGTCACGAGCGCGACGCGCAGCTCGCCGCCGACAAACGCCATCACGGCCTCATCCTCCTCCCGCCCGCAGAGCGCAGCGAGGAAGTCGGTGTGGCCGCGATGGGCGAACCCCTGCTCCGCGAGGCGTTTTTTGTGGATGGGCCCCGTCACCATGCCAGCGGCGCGACCGTCGAGGCAAGCCGCCGCGGCAAGCCGAATGGCCGCGACCTCCGCCGGCTCCCCCGCGTCCTCCGGGTCGAAGACGGGGATCGTGCCCGGAGGCGCCGCCGCCCACGGGGCCGCGACCCGCTCGAGCCGCACCCCGGCCGGGCCCGCAGCCGCCGCAAGCGGGGACCACCGCCCAAAAATGCGCAGCGGGCGGCCACTCCACCCGGCCAAGGCCGCAACGCAGACCTCGGGGCCAACGCCCATCCCGGGGGTGACGATGAGCGGCCTCAGGGGCCCTCCGCGGGCTCCAGCTTGATGACGATGGCCGCGCGGCTCCGTGCCTGCCGGGCCCACTGCTCCAGCTCGTCCTCGATGCGCGCGCCGTAGACCTGGCTCATCAGCTCTTCGCGCACCTCCTCGAAGGGCGGGGCATCCTGCGCGCGGCGGTCGAAGACATGGAGGACGAAGACGCCCTGGGCGGTGTCGATGGGGTCTGAGGTGCCAGCGACCGGGAGGGTGAACGCCGGGACATCCAACAGCGCGCGCAGCTCGCCCTTTTTGTAGGCGCCCATGCGCCCCGCCTGCGCTCCGTAGGGCCCCTCGTCGACGGCCGTGGCCACCTCGGAGAAGGCCGCGCCACCGCGCACCTGGGCGATGGCGGCCGCGGCACGGGCGCGCACGGCGTCCTTCGCGGCGTCATCTGCGCCCGGGGGATAGGCCAGGAAGAATGCGCCCAAATCCACCACTTGCGGACGGTCTGCGCCCGCATGGGTGCGCCGCCAGGCGTCCAGAAGCTCGTCCTCGACCACCGAGATGCGCGGCTTGATGACCGCCTCGGTGAACTTGAGCTGCCGGACGTTCTCGCGCAGCTCGTCGCGGTATTCGGACCAGGGCAGCCCGGACTTCTCGACCTCCGCGCGCAGCCGCTCCCGATCCAAGCCGTTCTGGCGAGCGATGTCGTCGATCGAGCGTTCGACCTCCTCCTCCGTGACATCCATGGAGAGGCGGCGCAGCTCGGACGCGACGAGCACGCGCGTGACCAACTCGTCCAGCACCTCCAGCTCGGCCACCCGCCGCCCCTTCGACCCGGACTCGGCGCTGCCCTGCTCGATGAAGTCAGCCCCGAGCGCGTACACTTCGCCCAGGGTGATGACCTCGTCGTCCACGACGGCCGCAACACGATCCACCAGCGCGGCCGAGGCAACCCCCGGCCAAAGCGCCAGCCCGACCGCCGCGACCAGCCGCCGAAGGTTCATTCGCCGCCTTCGGGTGCCGCCATCTCGACGCCACCGCCCGCCGGAGGCTCGCCGCCCGCGGCCGCCGGCGGGGCCATCAGCTCCTCGCCACCGCCCATCGCGGGGTTGAGCTCGATGCCGGGGCCAACGCGCTTGGGCGGCTTCACCTCGACGAGAGCGAGCTTGTCCTCCTTGACATCGACCTTGGCGCCGGTCTTGAGGTTGGCGACGTAGGTCTCGTAAAGCTCCTTGAGCTTCTCGTTCTTGACCTTGCGAAGGACCGACCCCTTCATCTGCTGGAAGGTGCGCTCGACGGCCTCGCGACGGTTGGCGACCTGGATGACGTTGTAGCCCTCGTCCGTCTTGAAGACCTCCGAGATCTCTTCCACCTTCAGGGTGAAGGCCTTGTCCACAATCGCCTGCTCGAGGCCGGGCTTGCCCTCCTTCGCGACGAAGCCGACGTCCCCACCGCGGCGACGGAACGGATCCTCGCTGTGCTGGGCGGCCAGATCCTTAAAGGACGCCG
>JBEIVK010000589.1:0-3020 GCA_040373935.1 Alphaproteobacteria bacterium | reverse complement strand
CGGGCAGCAACACCGCCCGCAGCGCGTCCGCGCGCCGCGCCGACGCCGGCCGCCCCGCCTCCTCCTGCGCGATGATGCGCGCCTCCCGCCCCAGCGCCGCGGCGTCCAGCGCCGGGTCGACGCCCCGCACCGCGTGGAACCACAGCGCGAGGGGCAAGGCGGGCGGATCGCCTGCCGTCGTGAAGGCCATCGCCTCCCGGCCGGTCCAGGCGTTCGCGTCCACGCCGCGGGCCGCGAGGGCGCCCTGCGCGTCGATGCCCTGGGCTGCGGGATCCCCGCGGAACGCCAGGTGCTCGACGAGGTGATGGAGGCCCGGCAGCGCGCCGTCCGCCGCCGCGCCGACCGGCAGGCGCTCCACCGTCGCCACCTCCGGCGCCTGCGGCATCGGGGCCAGCAGCACGAGCATCCCGGACGGGGCGACCCACGCCGCCGCTGCGCCGCCCCATTCCATCGCCGCTCCCGCGGGGGCCTGTCGGGCCTCCCCCGGACGCGATAGCCGGGCGCGCCGGAGATTTCATGGACGAACTCATCGACAAGCTGCGTGCGGGCCAGGTCGCCGCGTTCAACGCCGGTCGCCCGCGCCGTGGGACGCTCGATCTCTTCGCCGCCGACCTGAGCGAGGTCGACGCCCCCGAGGCCGATCTCAGCAACGCCAACCTCGACAAGGCGGACTTCAGCGGCGCGCGCCTGCGCGGCGCGCTCCTGCCCAAGTCCACCCTCGTCGGCGCCGATCTCAGCGGCGCCGATCTCCAGTCCGCCGTCGCCTGGGAGTCGCGCTGGCGCGAGGCCTTCATCGAGGACACCGACTTGTCCGAGGCGGATCTCCGCAAGGCGGACTTCACCGAGGCCACGCTCACCGGTGGCACCTTCTCGGGGTCCACCCTCGATGAAGGCAAGCTCAAGCGGCTCAAGGCAAAGGGCACCTCCTTCGCCGAGACCAGCTTCATCGGCGTCGAGGCCGCAGGGGCCCGCTTCGATGGCTGCGATCTCTCGCGCAGCACCTGGAAGGACGCCGGGCTCTCCGAGACGGACTTCTCGGGCTCCAGCCTCGCGGGGGCCGACTTCAGTCAGGCCCGCTTGCGCAAGGCGCGCTTCGTCGGCGCAGATCTGTCCGGCGCCCGCTTCGACTCCGCAGACCTGACGGGGGCGGACCTCACGGGCGCCAAGGTCGTCGGCACCTCCTTCACCCGCGCGGACCTCACGGGCGCCACGCTCACCGACGTCGACTTGCGCACCGCCTCCTTGGCCCAGGCCCAGGTCGACGGCGTGGACGGCGGCGACGCGACGCCCGACCTCCCGCCGCCCAAGCAAATCCTCATCGAAGAGCCCTCCGCCGCCGTGTGCCGCGGGGGCGCCGCCGTGCTCTGGGAAAACCCGGACACCGAGAAGGCCAACACCCTCCGCCTGTTCGCCGGCAAGTTCGGCGCCTCCATCCACGACTCCCTCGCGCTGCCGGTGCCGAGCGAGCTCGTCCTCGCCCGCGCCCTCTGCGCCACGCCGGACGGCTTCTGCGCGCTGGCCCTCGTCGAGCGCCCCGGCGGCGTCGTCGCCTCGGTCAGCACCGTCCACGCGGACGGCACCTTCGGGCGCACGCGGAGCCTCCGCCTGCCGTACACCCCGGCGTCTCGTCCGGTGCTTCAGCACCACCCGGACGGCGTGCTGCTCTACGGCATCAGCCGCGAAGGCCCCGGCCTGCACGTGCACCGCATCACCGAAGGCCCGGAGCTCGAGGCCGTGCACGCCACCAAGATGCCCACCGTCCGTGGCTTCGTGAGCGAGCACCATCCCGTCATCGTCACCAAGGGCGGCGTCGCGATGGCGCTCACCCCGAGCGGCCCCGGCAAGCCGCTCACGGTCCCGAGCGCCTTCCCCGGCCGCCGCCAGGCCGCCATCCCCTACGGCGACGGCGGCATCGCCCTGTTCTGGCTGCCGCAGGGCCCCGGCCTCGGCTACGCGCTGCTCGAGCCCGGCGCCCCGGTCGAAGAAGAGGTCATGCTCAAAAAGGTCCTCTTCGGGGCCATCGACGCCTGCCGCGGCGCCGACGGCGCGCTGTGGGCCGCGTTCTCCCGGGAGCCCTCCGGCGCCAGCCCCGGCGGGGCGTGGGCCATGCGCCTCCCCGAGGCCGCGCCCTTCCCCATCGTCGAGGACAAGGCCCGCGACGTCAGCGAGGTCCGCCTCGCCCCCGGCCCGGACGGCACCTACGCCTTCGTCGTCTTCCTCGACGGCGACGTCGAGGCCTACAAGCTCCAGCCCAAGGGCGCCACGCGCGTCTGGTCTGCCGGGCGCCCGTCCAAGGCCTGATCCCGCGCAGGCTCTGGGCGCAGCGGCGGGTGGCCCGTGGGGATACGGGCCGCCCGTCCAGCCCCAATCCCCGGAGCCGCCATGTACAGCGTCCAGCGCATCCTCGTCCCCGTCGACTACAGCGAAGTCAGCAGCGCCGCCGTCTCCGCGGCCCTCGGCATCGCCGCTGCCAACGGCGCCCGCGTCTGGGTCCTCCACATCCAGAAGGGCCTCGACGAGAAGCTCAACGAGCGCATCGTCACCGCCCCCAACGAGCACGTCATCGAGCGCGGCATCGACGCCGACGAGCAGGCCCTCCGCGACCTCGTCTCCCTCGAGGTCCATCGCGCCGCCCAGTCCGGCCGCGACTACTCCGCCGTCCCCATCTCCGTGCGCGTCAGCGGCGGCGACTGGCTCGGCGTCGCCGTCGACATGGTGCGCGAGCTCGAGCTGGACCTCATTGTCACCGGCACCCACGGGCCCAAGGGCCTCGAAGGCCTGCTCCTCGGCTCCGTCTCCGAGCGCCTCGTCAGCAAGGCCACCTGCTCCGTGTTCGTCGTCAAGCCCCAGGGATACCCCTACCTTCGCGACTGATCCGCCCCGCCCCTCCCGGCCAGCGGTCGGGCGCCTGCCCCGGCTGCGCCGGGGCACCGCGTCTCTCCGGCGGGTCGCTTCGCTCCGTGCCGCGCGGCGTTCCGCCGCTCGCACCGGCCCTTCGGGCCGCCGCCTCCGGCCGCTGG
>JBEIVK010000544.1:0-3263 GCA_040373935.1 Alphaproteobacteria bacterium | reverse complement strand
CGCCGCTCCCGCCCGCGGCAGGAGCGGCCCCGCCCCCCGCGCCGTGCCCGGTCGCGCGACAGGAAGGGGGCGTAGCGGGGGAAACCTTGGTTTCCCCTGCCCCAAGATGAAGCACCTCTCCGCGCCGCGCCCGCCCGGGGCGCGCCCACCCTTCCGGGCCGGGCCCACCCCGTTAGGCCCCGCCGGCGAGGGCGAACCCATGTTTCGAGTGACGGTGGACGCGGTGCAGGAGATGCTGGAGGACGACACGAGCCTCCAGACCTTGAAGAACCAGTATTCGGCGGCCGAGGTGTTCGCGCTGCTGGAGCAGCCGGAGGCGCTGATGTCCGAGGACGAGCTCTACCAGGCGCTGCTCGACGTCATGTACGCGACGCGGCCCAAGGGCGTCCTCTGACGGGCGGGCGCGGGCGCCGGCCGGTCAGGGCCGGGTGAACACCATGCGCTCGCGGGCGTCCTCGGGGCTCTCGAGGGCGATGTGGGCGGCGTCCAGCCGGCGCAGGACCGACTCGTCGGGCGCGCCGCGGGCGTCCGTGCTGCGAATGCGCCAGAGGTCACGCTCTTCGGCGAGGACGGTGTAGACGCCGCGCTCCTCGCGGGCGCCGACGCGCAGCGTGAAGGCCCGGGCGTCGATGTGCAGGCGGGTGCCCTCCAGGGTGGCGGCCACGCCGCGCAGCTCGGCCACCTCGGGGGAGGCCGGGTCCCGGGTGATGGCCGCGAGGACGCCCTCGACGATCGCGCGGTCCTCGGGGGGAAGGGCGGCGACGGCCGCCGGATCGGGGGCGGGCGGGCCGAGGCCCATGCGCAAAAGCCGGAGCTGGCGGGACTGGGCGTCGTCGAGGACGAGGGCCCACTCGCCGTGCAGGGCGGTGGGGAGCGCGGGGGAGCCGCCGCAGCCGGCGAGGGCCCCAAGCAGCAGCGGGGCGAGGAGTGGGCGCGCGCGCATGGGGGACTCCGGGAGGCCGGGATAGCGCGGTGCGATGCCGCGCGCCCCCGTCCCGCCCCTCGCTGTGCTCGCCGTGAGCGTGATCGCCATCAGCACCTCGGCGGTGCTGGTGCGGTTGACGGAGGGGATGCATCCGGTGGGCATCGCCCTGTGGCGCACCGGCGCGGTCGCCCTGCTGCTCGCGCCCACGCTGCGGGGGAGCGGGGGCGCGCTGCGGGGCCTCGGGGCGCGCGGGCTTGGGCTCACGGCCGCGGCCGGGGCGACCTTGGCCCTGCACTTTTGGGCGTGGTTCGCGAGCCTCGCGCACACGACGGTCATGCGCGGCACGCTGCTGGTGTGCCTGACGCCGGTGTGGGCCGGGGCCTTGGAGTGGGCGGTGCTCGGGGCGCGGCCGGCCCGGCAGACCTGGGCGGGCATGGCGGTGGCGCTGGTCGGGGTCGGGCTGATGGCGGGCGGCGGCGCGGGGGCGGCCGGCGGGGCCTCGACGCTGCGGGGAGACCTGCTCGCCGTGCTCGGCGGCATGCTCGCGGCGGTCTACCTGCTGCTCGGGCGCACGGTGCGGGCGCAGCTCCCGGTCGGGCCCTACGGCAGCCTGATGTGCGCGGCGGCGGCGCTCACGCTCGTCCCGGTCGCGCTGGCCGGCGCGGTGCCGCTCACGGGCTTCGGCACCGGGGCGTGGCTCGCGCTGCTCGGCTTGGTCCTCGGGCCGCAGCTCCTCGGGCACATCGGCATGAACTACGCCGTCGGCTACCTCGCGGCGACGACGGTGGGACTGGGCGTGCTCCTGGAGCCGGTGGGCGCGACGGTGCTGGGCGCCGTGGTGCTCGGCGAGGTGCCGAGCGGGCAGGAGGTGGCCGGCGGCGCCATCGTCACCGCCGGGGTGGCGCTGGCGACGGCGTGGCCGCGGCGGCGGGCGCCGGCTTCGGCGGGGCCAGGAACACCCACGACACCGTGACCTGCTTGCGCTCGGCGAGGCCGTTGGGGAAGTTGGCGACGAGCGCGCAGGTGGCGCCCGTGACCTTCTCGTCGCGCGGGAACGTGAGGACCTGCTCGGCCCCGGCGGGGACCTCACCGGTCAACAGGTCCACGGTCACCGCGCCGGCGACGCACTGTCCCCACCAGGCGGCGGGGCGGTCCGCCACCCACACGCGAAGCGCGGGGGCCGCGCCGTGCGGCACCTCTGCGGTGTGGCTGTGCTGGATGACGCCGTAGACGGCCGGGATGCCCGCGGCAGCGGCCGGGCGCGCGGCGAGCAGGCCAAGCGCCGCGGCGGCGAGAGCCGCGCAGCGCGGGGGGCGAGGGTTCGCGGGCATCGGCACCTCCACCGTCACCATGCCCCGGCCAGCGGCCGCTGCAAAGGCGCATCTGCAACGGCCCGCGGGGGCCCCCGGTCGTCGGCTGCGGGAGGCGCCGCGCTTGGCCCCGGCGCCCGCGCCCGGTAGAGTGCGCTCCGGCGGGGAGGGCGCGCGCATGCAGATCGAAGCGGTGGGCGGCATCGCCGCCGTCCCGGCGGCCGCCTGGGACGCCAACGCCTCCCCGGACGACCCGTTCACCCGGCACGCCTTCCTCTCCGCCCTCGAAGCGTCGGGCAGCGCGGCGCCCGAGGCGGGCTTTGCGCCCTCGCACCTCGTGCTGCGCGGCCCCGGCGACGCGCCGCGGGCCGTCGCCCCGGTCTACCTGAAAAGCCACAGTTGGGGCGAGTACATCTTCGACCAAGGCTGGGCCGACGCCGCGCGCCGCAATCGCCTGCCCTACTACCCGAAGGCGACGGCCGCCGTGCCCTTCACGCCGGCCACCGGGCCGCGCTTGCGGGCGGCGCCCGGAGACCGGGAGGCCCGCGCCGCGCTGTGGGAGGCGCTCGGCGTGCTGAGCGCGCGGGCCGGGGGCGGCGCCTGGGCGGTGCTGTTCGCCGACGAGGCGGAAGCCCGGGAGATCGCGGCGGGCGACCCGCGGGCGATCCTGCGCAAGACCCACCAGTTCCACTGGGAAAACGCCGGCTACCGTGACTTCGACGACTGGCTCTCCCGCTTCCGCTCCAAGGCGCGCAAGGAGGCCCGGCGCGAGCGCACCCGCCCGGCCGAGCTGGGCGTCGAGGTGGTCGTCAAGGCCGGCGCCGAGATCACCGCCGCCGATTGGTCGGCCTTGGAAGGCTTCTACCGCGCCACGGTCGACAAAAAGTGGGGGCAGCACTACCTCACGCCGGACTTCTTCCAGCGCGCCGCCGCCACGCTCCAAGGCCACACGCTCGCCGTGCTCGCGGTCGATCGCGCCGGGGCGGCCGTCGCCGGCGCCCTCTGCTTCCACGCCGGCCGCCACCTGT
>JBEIVK010000549.1:0-3253 GCA_040373935.1 Alphaproteobacteria bacterium | reverse complement strand
TCGAGGCGGGCGTTGTTGGCGCAGGAGAAGGGCAGGCCGCGCGCGGCGAAGAGGGGGTGGGCGAGCCGCTCGTGGAGGAGGCTGTGGTCGTACCAGGGGGCGTCGAGCACGAGCTTGCGGAGGCCCTGGTAGCGGCCCTCCGGGTCGTCGTCCGGGTGGTTGAAGGAGACGACGAACTGCATCTTGTCGCAGGACCAGGACCAGTTGCCCTTGAGGCGGACGTGGACGTCGCGGGCCTCGCCGTCGTGGGTGAAGCGGGCGGGGCGCCACGTTTGGGCGCCGGCCCAGCAGTCGTTCTGGACCTGGGACCACGCCTCGGGCGTGAAGTCGAGCGCGAAGGTGGGGAGGGTGTCGGCGTCGTAGAGGGGGGCGCAGGGGCGGGGCCAGGCCTCGGGCGGGTCCCCGGAGTCGCCGGTGTCGGGGCCGGTGTCGGGGGTGTCGGCCGTGTCGTCGGGGTCCGCGGAGTCTTCGGAGTCGTCCGTGTCTTCGGAGTCGTCCGTGTCGGGCGGGGCGGCGGTGTCCGGCTGACTGGGGGCCTTGGGCTCGCTATCGGCGAAGTCGGGGGTGCAGGCGCTGGCGAGCAGGGCGAGAAGGGAGAGCGGCCGCATGGAGGGACCTCGCAGGCGGGAGTGTAGCAGCGGCGGGGCGGAGCCGTGGTGTTGGCTCGGGTGCGGGTCTTTCCGTATCGTCACGGGGAAATGAGAGAGATCCAAGCGGCAATGTGCGGCGATCGGGGTCGCGCGCCCGGGGGGTTATGCGGCCGGCCGCGGAGGTGCGCTGCGTGAGAGCGCTGGATGGGGCGGTCCTGCTTTTCCAGGGTGCGATCGGCGCGGGGCACCTGTGGGTGGGCGCCTCCGGCTTCGTCGTGCACCGGCAGCGCACCCCGGCCGCGGCGATGTTCGCGTTGGCGCTGGTGTCCTTGGCGTGGGCGACCTTCTGCACGGCCCTGGCGGGCGTGGCGTGGCGCGAGTGGCCGGCCTCGTTGGCCTTGTCCATGCTGTTCAGCGGCTACGGCGCGCCGGCCATGCTCATCTTCGTGCGGCGTGCGGTCTATCCGCAGCGGCCGAAGCTGCGGTGGCCGCTCGTCCTGGGCGGGTTTGGCACCGCCTTCTCGCTCAACGCGCTCGTGGTGGACCCGGGGGTGCTTCCGTTCCTGGCCGGCTTTCGCGCGGGGTCGGGCCCCGGCTGGCACCCGGTCGCGTCGCCCTTGTACCTGGGCCACGCCGTGGAGATGGGCGCCTGCTTGCTCTGGGCGGTCGGGCTTTTGGTTCGGGCCGCTTGGTGCGGGGCGGACCCCTCGCTCACGCGGCTGACGCGCTGGCTTCTTTTTGCCCTGGGCATCGGCATCGCCGGTGTGATCACCTTCTCGGTGCTGCCGGGCGCGCTGCGCATGGGGCAGCTCACGGCCGTCGCGCCGCTGGCCACGGTGCCCACGGTGGTGCTGGGCGCGCGGGCCTTGCAGGAGATCGCGCGGCGGGAGCGCCAGGGCTGGACCCCCCGGGCCGCGGCGGAGCAGGCCCGCGTGGACAGCGTCGTGGACGCCATCCGCGGCGTGACGGCGGCGGTGCAGGCGGCGCTGGGGGAGATCCGCACCGCGGCGGCGCTGGTGGCGGTGCCGGGCGAGGCGCCGCCGGCCGTGGTGGCGCGCGGGCAGGCCATCCTCGGCCGGGCGGCGGAGGCGGCGGGGCTGTTGGAGCGGCTGCAGCGCTTCGCCGTGGGGGACGCGGGCGGGCGGGCGGCCGGGCCGCTGGACCTCGTCGGCCTGCTGAGCCACGCGCTGCCCGCGGCAGCGGCGGGCGCGGCGCGGGTGGACACCCCAGGCGCGCCCGTCTGGGTGCTCGCCGACGCCGAGAGCCTGGGGCGGGCCCTGCGGGCCCTCGTCCAGAACGCCATCGAGGCGACGCCGGGCGAGCCGGCCCCCGGCGCGGTGGGTGTCGATGTGGACCTGCTGGAGGCCGCGGTGTTGCCTCCAGACGCGGTGGGGGCGGCCCTCGACGGCGCGCCGGCGGTGCGGGTGCGCGTGACCGACCGCGGGCCCGGCATGGCGCCGCCGGTGCGGGCCCGGGCGATGGACCCCTTCTTCAGCACGCGGCCGGGGCAGGCGGGGCTGGGACTCGTGGACGTCGTGGCGGCGGTGCGGGCGGCACATGGGGCCTTCGCCCTGGACAGCGGCCCGTCCGGGACGTGCGCGACGCTGTGGCTCCGCCCCGCGGCAGCGCCAGCGGCGGGGCGGGTGGACGTGGGGGGGGCGGCGGTCGGCGTGGGTGTGCTGCTCGTGGTGGACCGGGACCCGGCGCGCCGCGAGCTGCTGGAGCGCCTGTTGCGCCGGCGGGGCGGGGCGGCGCTGGGGGCGGGTGGCATCGCCGAGGCGATGGCGGCGCTGGACGCGGCCGGCCCAGGGGCCGCGGTGGACCTGCTGTGGGTCGTGCACGGCAGCGAGCGCGGGCCGGGAGAGGCGCTGGCGCGGCGGGTGGCGCAGGGCGGCGGCGCGGTGACCGCCCTCGTCGGCGCGGGGGACGCGGCCCCGCGCCTGCCGCCGGGGGCCGCGGTGCTGCGGCAGCCGGTGGGGCCGGCCGAGCTGGTGCCCTTGCTGCTCAGCCGGCGGGGGGCCGCGGCAGGCCGAGCGTGAGGTGGGTGCCGCCGCCGGGGCGGGACCAGTGGTCCAGCTGGGCGCCCACCGAGCGGGCTCGCCAGGCCATCGCGCTGGTGCCGCCGCCGCGGCGGGCGGTCGCCGGATCGAAGCCGGGGCCGTCGTCGTCGATGTGGAGGAGGACCCAGGCATCGGCCGGCTCCACCCGGAGCTGCACCGTGGCGCCGGTGGCGTGGCGGCTGGTGTTGAAGAGGGCCTCGGCGGCGATGGCGGTGGCGGCCTCCACGGCGTCCGGCAGGAGGGCGAAGCCCGCGGTGTCATCGGGCGGGAGCTCGGCGCGGAGGTCCAGGCGATGCCAGCGCTGGTGGTGGGCGGCCAGCGCGCGCAAGGCAGGGATGAGGGCCTGGGGCGTGTTGCGGGCGTCCAGGCTGTGCGAGAGGGCGCGGGCTTGTTGCAGGGCTGCCTCCACGGCGGCGTCGGCTTCGGAGAGCCCGCCCGGCGTGGCGAGCAGCAGGCGTGCGCCGGCCAGGGCGGGCTGGATGCCGTTGTGGAGGATGTGCGCGATCTCCCGCCGGGTGCGGCGCTCGGCGTCGGTGAGGGCTTCGGGGGGCAGGCCGGGGGCGGGGGGCGGCGGGGGCGCGGCGGGCGGCGCGGGCCGGGCGG
>JBEIVK010000505.1:0-3488 GCA_040373935.1 Alphaproteobacteria bacterium | reverse complement strand
GGGCGCGCCGGGCGCCGCGCTGCCGACGCTCGCTGCGCGCCGCCTGGTCGACGCCCTCCACCAGCGGTCCCAGCAGGCGGCAGCCGAGGCGGTGGACGCGTGGCTCGACACCGGCGGCCGTGCGCTGGACGGGGACGCCGGCGGGACCACCGAGGGCCCCGCCGCGCCGCCGGAGCGCGCGTCCCTTCCGCCGGCTGTTGCGGGTGCTCCCGTCCTGCGGGCGCCACTCTCCACGCCCGCAGGGGACGTCACCCGCGCCGACGCCGCGTTTGCCTCGCCCGTTGGCCCTTCGGCGGGGCATTCGGCCGCGCCCGGGGGGGCGTCGGTCTCTGCGGCTGCGCCGCAGCCGCTGCTCCCCGAGGAGCCCTTCGTCCTCCACGCGCCCTCCGCGGAGCGGCTGGAGGTGGACCTCCGCGAGGGCGATTTGACGCTGCGGTTCACCGTGGCGCGTGGCGAGGACGACTCGCTCCACGTGGACCTCCACGCGCCGCGGTCGGTCATCGAGGCGATGGGCGACATCCAGTCTGATCTGGACTCCTCCTTCGCCGACGAGGACCTCGACCTCGGCGCCTTCACCGCGCACGCCGACGACGACGCCGAGGATGCCTCCGGAGAGGATGGCTCTCCCTCCGACGGCGCGTCGGATGAGGGCAACCCCCAGCCCGGCGCGGCCGGGCGCGAGGGGCTCGTTTCCCGTTCGGTGGCCCCCGAGGGCACCGCCCGCCTGATTGACCGCCTGGTCTGAGGTTCCCATGTCTGTGAGCTCGCTCTCCAACGTGTCCACCACCTCCGACATCGGCGCGGGAGGCGGCGCGCCCGCCCAGTCGCTCGGCAAAGACGCCTTCCTGAGGCTGCTCACGACGCAGCTCCAGTACCAGGACCCGCTGAACCCCCAGAAAAACGAAGAGTTTGTGGCGCAGCTCGCGCAGTTCAGCCAGGTCGAGCAGCTGACCTCGGCCAACGACGCCCTGTCTCAGCTCTACAGCGCCATCGCCTCGATGAACAACGCGACCATGACGCAGCTCCTGGGCCGCACCGTCACCGCGGCTGGCGACCGGTTCAGCCACACCGAGGGCGAGGACTCGACGGTCCTCTTCGATGTGGCCAACAACGCGTCGAGCGCCACGGTGACCATCACCGACGCAGAGGGCCGCGTGGTCTACAGCCAAGAGCTGGGCGGGCTCTCCGAGGGGGAGGGGACGTTCACCTGGGACGGCCGCGGCTTCGACGGCACGGATCAACCGGCGGGCACCTACACCTTCAGCGTCAGCGCCGAGGACGTGGATGGCAATCCGGTCGACGTGCAGGAGCTCATCCGTGGCGAAGTAGACGGGATGTCCTACGAGACGGGCGTCCCGGTGCCCTCGATCGGGGGCGTTGACATCGGCCTCGGTGATATCATTCGGGTCGAGTCCGCGGCTGGCGCCGAGGCCAAGGAGGAAGGGTGAGCGTAGAGCCTGTCTACAGCTCGATTCTTCGCCCGGTCGACCGCGATGTGCGGGCGACCTCGGTCCGCCACGCCCGGCACCCGCAGGTCTTCGACCGCATGCTGGACCAAGCGACGCGCCTCGCGTTCGCGGAGCGCGCCCGCGCCGAGATGCACGACATCGAGGAGGA
Source organism: Alphaproteobacteria bacterium (assembly GCA_040373935.1). Lineage (GTDB taxonomy): Bacteria > Myxococcota_A > UBA796 > UBA796 > UBA2385 > JBEIVK01. Next base: position 1,871 of record JBEIVK010000505.1, on the reverse strand, counting down.
TCCAGACGTTCGGGTCGGTTTCTCGCGTCATGCCGCCGCCCGTCTGCGCAGCCGCGGCATCGACCTCAGCACCGAGGACCTCGTCGACGTCTCCCGCGCGATCGACCGTCTCCACGAAAAGGGCGCTCGAGAGAGCCTCCTGCTCATGGGAGACCACGCCTTCCTCGTCGGGGTGCCCCGGCGCACCATCATCACCGCGATGAGCCGCCAGGAGGCCGTCGGCAGCGTGTTCACCCAAATCGACAGCACTCTCGTCGTGCGCTGAGTCAGCGCCGGCGTCGCGGGCGTACGGCCCGCTCCCTCTCACTTGTGTCATTTCGGCCGGACCAAGGGGCGACTGCCCTACGGAGGCCACGCCGGGCGGCCCGAAGCGCCGCCCGTCCCCGCTCCCACGCGATCTCGGAGGCTTCCATGTCCCTCTTCAGCACGATGAACACCGCCACCTCCGGCCTCGGCGCCTCCAGCACGCGCCTCGGTGTCATTGGCAACAACATCGCGAACCTGAACACGACCGCCTACAAGGCCGCGCGTGCGGAGTTCTCCGACATGCTGCCCCAGGACGTCTACGGGCAGTCGGGGCCGTCGCAGTTGGGCAAGGGGACGCAGCTCGCCACGCTGACCATCCTGTTCGGCCAGGGCTCCATCGACTCCTCTGAGAACGCCCTCGACATGGCGATCTCCGGGGATGGCTTCTTCGTCGTCAACGACGGCGTGGCGAACTACTACACCCGGGCCGGTGAGTTCTACCTGAACGACAGCGGGCAGATCGTCAACTCCACGGGGCTCGTCCTTCAGGGCTACTCCGCGACGGACGGCACGCTCGGCGCCACCGTGGGCGACCTCCAGGTCGACCTCAACCCGCTCGCGCCGGTGCCGACCTCCGAGATCACCCTCACCGCCAACCTTTCGGCTGAGGCGGACTTCGCGACGACGCCCGTCGCGGCCCTCAACTTGCTCACCGGCACGGGCGACACCCTCGAGGACGCCGCGAGCGTCGCGGACTTCGCGACCTCCGTGACCGTCTACGACAGCCTTGGTGTGCCCCACGCCGTCACCGTCGTCTACGAGCGCACGGCCGCCAACGACTGGTCCTGGTACGCGGTGGTGGACGCCGGCGAGGTGGACATCACCTCCCTGGGTGGGCCCGGCACCCCGGGGTCCGCGTTCCAGATCGCCTCCGGCACGATGACCTACGACACGGACGGCAACCTCACCACCTTCACCCAGTCGGACACCTCGGCCACGGACCCGTGGTCCTTCCAGGCGGCCACCGCCCAGGACTTCGTGTTCGACTTCGGCGTGGACACCACCGGTGCCATCACCGATGGCCGCATCCGCATGCACAACGGCTCGTCCAACGTGTCGGCGGTGTCCCAGGACGGCTTCCCCGTCGGGTCCCTCCAGAACATCTCGGTCGCGACGGATGGGACGGTCTACGGTTCCTACACCAACGGCGAAGAGCTGGTGCTGGGGCAGGTCGTGCTCGCCCGGTTCCCGTCGAACGGCGGGCTTGAGCGCGCGGGAGGCACCTGTTCCGCGAGACGCTCGACTCCGGCTCCCCGGCCATCGGCGCGCCGGACACGGGCGGCCGCGGCGTCGTGCAGGGTGGCGCGCTCGAGCGCTCCAACGTGGACCTCGAGGACGAGTTCGTGGACATGATCACGGCGCAGCGGTCCTACCAGGCGAACGCCCGGGTCATCGACACCGCCAACCAGACGCTCCAGGAACTGGTCAACCTGGTCTGAGTCGTCGGCGGCGAGGAGCCAGCGGCTGCACAGCGGCCGCTCAAGCGAGGGGGCTCCCGGCCGATCCGGGGCGTCGAGGAAGGGAACCGCATGGACTTCGCCACCATCTTCGGGCTTGTCGGGGCC